>NZ_JAVRHI010000448.1:0-174324 GCF_034105845.1 Streptomyces sp. CRN 30
GGGCCGCCCGCGCGAGGCCGTCCGGGCCGCGCAGGCCGCGCAGCGCGCCGCGCGGCCGCTCGGTTCCGCGCGGCTGATGTCGCTGCTCGCGCTGCGCGAGGCGGGCGGCTGGGCGGGGCTGGCCGACCGCGTCGGCTGCGAACAGGCACTGGCCCGCGCGCAGGCCCTGTTCGAGCGGGGCCCGTGCGACGCCGACCCGGACTGGATGAGCTTCTACGGGGAGGGCGAACTGGAGGGACTGGAGGCGCAGTGCTGGTCCGCGCTGGGCGACTGGCCGCGCGCGGCCCGGCACGCACGCCGCGCGGTGGACCTCCAGGATCCGCACTTCGGCCGGAACATCGCCCTGTACACGGCGGAACTCGCCGACGACCTCGCCCGGGGCGGCCGTCCCGACGCCGCCGCGGCGGCCGGGCTGCGGGTGCTGGACCTGCTGGACGAGGTCGAGTCCACCCGCGTCCTGACGATGCTGGGCGGCACGGCCCGCGTTCTGCTCCCGCACCGCAGGGCGAGCGGGGTGTCGGCGTTCCTGCGGCGCCACGCGGCGCTCAGCCGCGCCCCGGCGTGAGGGGCCGGGTCAGCCCGCCAGGTGGCCGGTGTCGTTCCAGCTCTCGACGGCCGGCTCGCCGTAGGCCCAGCCGAGGACCGACAGGGAGGTCGGGTTGAGGCGGATGCGGGCCGCGAAGTCCAGGGGCAGGCCGAGCCACCGGGCGCCGATCGAGCGGAGGATGTGGCCGTGGGCGAAGACCAGCACGTCGCGGTCGGCCTCCCGGGCCCAGGCGACCACCTCGTCGGCGCGCGCGGTGACGTCCGCGACGCTCTCGCCCTCGGGGACCCCGTCCCGCCAGATCAGCCAGCCCGGCCGAGCCGCCTGTATCTCGGCCGGCTTCAGGCCCTCGTACGCCCCGTAGTCCCACTCCATCAGCGCGTCCCAGGTCTCGGCCCGGTCGCCGAAACCGGCCAGTTCGCACGTCTCACGCGCGCGCAGCAGCGGACTGGTGCGCACCTCGGCTCCGGCGACGCCGTCGAGCGGCGCGCGGTGCAGGCGCTCGCCGAGCAGTTTGGCGCCGCGCCGGCCCTCTTCCAGCAGCGGAATGTCCGTCCTGCCCGTGTGTCTGCCGGACAGCGACCACTCCGTCTGTCCGTGCCGGGCGAGCAGGATGCGCGGTGCCATGAAGGGGGCCTTTCCGGGTGCGTGCCGAGTGCGGTCCCTCCATCATCGCGTACGCCGCGCGGGGGCAACCCGGCGGGCGATCGCGGCGTCTATCAGGGCCGGGGGCGCTCCACCGCGCGAGGACGCGTACGCCGTAGAGTGACACGCCCGGCTCTCCCGGGTACCCGGGACGAACGCGACGCAGAAGGGGAGGCCGATCGGATGCCGCACGCCGACACACCGGGCACCGAGGCGGCCCCACGCCCTCGGCCGCGCTGGTGGACGGAGCTGCCGCTGATCGTCCTCGTCTACGCCTGCTACTCCGCGGGCCGGCTGCTGGTGCGGGGCGACGTCTCCGACGCCGTCGACCACGGCCTGGCCATCCTGCGCATCGAGAAGGCCCTCCACCTCAACGCCGAGCACCCCCTCAACCGTCTCTTCACCCATGAGCCCTGGCTGGGGGTGCCCGCCGACTTCTGGTACGCGTCGCTGCACTACCTGGTCACGCCCCTGGTGCTGGTGTGGCTGTTCCGGTCGCGGAGCGTGCACTACCGGGCGGCCCGGACCTGGCTGATGACGTCCACGTTCATCGGTCTGATCGGCTTCACCCTGCTGCCGACCTGCCCGCCGCGGCTGCTCGCCCCGGGCCACGGCTTCGTGGACACGATGGCCCACTACAGCTCGTACGGCTGGTGGGGCGGGGAGGCCAGCGCGCCGCGCGGGCTGGGCGGGATGACCAACCAGTACGCGGCGATGCCGAGTCTGCACGTCGGCTGGGCGCTGTGGTGCGGCTGGATCCTGTGGCGGCACGGCGGCACGCGCGCGACGAAGGCGGCCGGCGTGATCTACCCGCTGGTGACGACGATCGTGGTGATGGGCACCGCCAACCACTACTTCCTCGACGCGGTCGCGGGCGCGGCCGTGATGGCCGCCGGGCTGCTGCTGACCCCGTACGTGCTGCGGAACGCGGACCGGGCGCGGGCGGCGGTGTCGGTGCGGTTCGCCACGGTCCGGGCCGCGTCCCTCGCGCGGGGCGCCGGTGCCACGGGCGCTTCCGGTGGCGATGGGAGCGCTCCTGCGGTCGGCGGGATCACGCCGGTCGCCGGTGGCAGCGGCCCTGTGGTCAGTGGGAGTACCCCTGTTGTCAGTGGTGGGTGCGAGACTTCCGCGGGTGAGCGATTTCCACGCCAGCGCGACGAGCGGCCCCCGGCGGGAGCCGAACCGGACGCCGCCCCCGCGGACACGGGAGACGGCGCTCCGGCACCGGCTCGCTGAGCTGCGCGGCCCCGACGTCCCCCCGAAGGCCCTGGACGCCCGAGCCCTGGCCGCCCTCGCGGCCAACCCCGGGTGCAGACGGCGGGCGATCCTCGACGGCGCCGGGGTCGACAAGACCGGTCTGGCCGACGCGCTGGGCTCGCCGTCGGTCTTCGGCCAGTCCCAGTTCGCCTTCGTGCGGGGCAACGCCTTCGAGGCCCGGGTCAAGGGCGACGGCGGTGCCGAACTGCTGCGGCTGGTGCACGAGAAGCTCGACCGGCGTGCCGAGCCGCCCGGTGCGGCGCGGGTCCCGGACCTGACCGCGCCCGGCCCGCAGGGGCGCGCGGCCCGTACGGAGCTGGCGCTGCGGGAGGCGTCCGGCGCGGGGACGTGGACACTGCTGGACCACCCGATGCTCGCCCTGGACGTGGCCGGCTCCCCCGCGTTCCTTGAGCCCGACGCGGTGGTGGTGCACCCCGACGGGGACTGGACGGTCGTGGAGATCAAGTCCTTCCCGATGCTGGACGGCGCGGCCGACCCGGCGAAGGTCGGCGCCGCCGCCCGGCAGGCCGCGGTGTACGTGCTGGCGCTGGAGGAGGTCGCCGCGCGGCTGGACCCCGCCCCGCGCGTGCGCCACCGCGTGCTGCTCGTCTGCCCCAAGGACTTCTCCAACCTGCCCACCGCCTCCGCCGTCGACGTGCGCAAGCAGCGCGCGGTGACCGGTCGGCAGCTGGCCCGGCTCACCCGGATCGAGGAGATCGCCGACACCCTGCCCGAGGGCACCTGTTTCGCCCCGGACCGCCCGGCCGAGGAGCTGACCGCGGCGGTCGAGGCGGTGCCCGCGGCGTACGCGCCCGAGTGCCTGTCCGCGTGCGAGCTGGCGTTCCACTGCCGCGCCCGGTCCCGCGCGGCCGGTGCGGTGACCTCGCTCGGCCGCGCGGCCCGCGCGGAGCTGGGCGGGCTCGACACGGTCGACGACGTCCTCGCGGCGGCCCACGGGGAGGCCGGGGACCCGGACGACCCGGCGGTGGCGGCGCTGCGGCGGGCGGCCGTGCTGCGGGCGGAGGCCCTGGAGACCGCGGCGACCCGCGCGGGGATCACCCCGGGGACCGGTCCCGCGGGCGCGGAGGCGAGGGAGGCCGTGTGTCGCTGATCAGTACGCTCGCCCGGCTGGAGGCGGTCCGCAGTGACCGGGCCCAGCCCGCCGCCACCGTCCGCCACCGGCATCTGTCCGACCGGCCGCTGGTGCTCGTTCCGCTGGTCACGGCCGGTGAGGTGGGCGCGCCGCTCGGCGCGCTGGTCGGCACGGACCGGGACGACCCTCGGCTGCTGGTCGTCCCGCAGCCCCGCGACCGCGACCTGCGGTTCGCGTTCCTGGCGGAGCTGGCGGACGTGGTCCTGCCGTACATCGACGCCTGCGCGGAGGCCGTGGAGCCCGCCGAGCGCACGGAGACCGACCCGGAGACCGGCAAGCGGGTCAAGGTGGAGGTCGAGCTGTGCGCGGACGCCGCGCAGCTGATCGTGCCGAGCCGCGCGGGCGTCGACCTGGTCCGGCTGCTGGGCCGCTCGATGCGGTTCCGGCGTACGGCGGAGCAGGACCCGGAGGCGCCGCACCCCGCGCCCCCGCGCGTGCCGCTGCTCGGCCGCTGGCTGACGCACTACGGGGAGCGTGCCCGGGTCCCCGGCTCCGCGCTGCTGCTCGCCATGACCGAGCTGCTGGGCCGGCACTGGGCGACCGGGCAGTCCTCGCTGGAGGACCAGCACCTGGGGGCGCTGCTGGCGTGGATCGACCCTCCGGCGGGCGGATCGGGCGCCGAGGCGGCGCTCCGCGCGGAGCTGGACCGGGACGCGGACGGGCAGCTGCGGCACCCGCCCGCGGGCCCGGCGACCGACCCGGCGTTCGACAACCGGCTGCTGGCCCCGGCGATCGAGCGGTTCGACCGGGCCCGCACCGCGCTCGCCGCCGCCGAGGACGGCCTGGAGGCGGACGAGCGGTTCGGCGCGGTGGGCGCCGCCGCGCGGGAGGTCCGCGACCTGGTGCACAGCCGTACCCGGCCGACCTGGGATGCGGTGTGGCACGGCCTCGACCTGCTGCGGGCGCTGCCCGCCGGGGAGCGGGCCGAGGAGCGGTGGACCCGGGACCGCTGGTCGTTCACGGGGCACCGGGACCGGATCGTCTCCGGCGAGCCCCCGCAGCCGCGCCGCGACGACGCGGTCACCGCGGCGAACAAGCTGGCCACGCGCGAGCGCGAGCAGGCCCGCCTGGAGGCGCAGGAGGCGCTGGACGATCCGCTGGTGATGGCCGGGCGGCGGCTGGCCGGGGAGGCGTTCGCCGGGGAGGTCACGGACGTGGTCATGGCGTACGGCGAGGGCAAGCGGCCCGCGCCGAGGCCGCTGGTCACCGTCCGTACGGACGACCGGCCGCAGTTCGGGGAGCGCGCGAGGGTCCACCGGTCGCTGGGCGGCAGGCCGCAGGCGGCGGAGTTCGTCGAGCAGGTGGACGAGGGCGTGTTCGTGCTGCGGATCGTCGACAAGATGGGCCGGGGCAAGGAGCCGGAGGCGGGGTCCGTGCCGGAGAAGGGCGACCGGGTCTGCTTCACGCTGTTCGAGCACGAGCAGCGGGGCGGGGCGAAGCTGCCCGATCCGGAGCGGACGCCGTGGACCCACGGCGGTCCGCCCGGCGAGGAGGCCGCCGTGCCGGAGGCCGCCGATCCCGTGACCGAGGAGGACGTCCTGTGACCACCGAGGCCGTGAGCGACGGGGCGGTGGCCGGCGAGGCCGTACGGGCGGCCGGTGAGCGGGAGCCGTTCGATCCGGGGGCCGAGGCGGCCCGCGCCACCGACGCGATCCTCGCCGACACGCTGCACGGCGGCGAGCGCGGGGTGGTCGTGGACTCCCCGCCGGGCGCGGGCAAGTCCACCCTGGTGGTGCGGGCGGCGCTGGAGCTGGCGGCGGCGGGCCGGCCGCTGATGGTGGTCGCGCAGACCAACGCGCAGGTCGACGACCTCGTGCTGCGGCTCGCCGAGAAGAACCCCGAGCTGCCGGTGGGGCGGCTGCACAGCAGTGACACCGACCCGTACGACAAGGCGCTGGACGCGCTGGAGAACGTACGGAAGTCGGCGAAGGCCGCGGACCTCGCGGGGCAGGCGGTCGTACTGTCGACCGCCGCGAAGTGGGCGCACGTGAAGGTCGACGAGCCGTGGCGGCACGCGATCGTCGACGAGGCGTACCAGATGCGGTCGGACTCGCTGCTGGCGGTGGCCGGGCTGTTCGAGCGGGCGCTGTTCGTCGGGGACCCCGGGCAGCTGGACCCGTTCTCGATCGTGGGCGGCGAGCAGTGGGCGGGGCTGTCGTACGACCCGTCCGCGTCGGCCGTGACCACGCTGCTCGCGCACAATCCGGGGCTGCCGCAGCACCGGCTGCCGGTCTCGTGGCGGCTGCCGGCGTCGGCGGCGCCGCTGGTCTCGGACGCGTTCTATCCGTTCACGCCGTTCCGCAGCGGTACGGGCCATGGCGACCGGCGGCTCGCCTTCGCCGTGCCGTCGGACGGGTCGGGGCCCGACCGGGTGATCGACGAGGCCGCCGTGTCGGGCTGGGGGCTGCTGGAGCTGCCCGCGCGGCGCACGCCGCGCACCGACCCGGAGGCGGTGCGGGCGGTGGCGGCGGTCGTCCGCCGCCTTCTCGACCGTGAGGGTGCGGCCGTCTCCGAGCGGTCGCCCGATCCGGTGCCGCTGACCGCGGCGCGGGTCGCCGTCGGGACGGCGCACCGGGACCAGGCGGCGGCGGTGCGGGCCGCGCTGGCCGGTCTCGGTGTCACGGGGGTCACCGTGGACACGGCCAATCGGTTGCAGGGACGGGAGTACGACGTGACGGTCGTGCTGCATCCGCTGTCCGGCCGGCCCGACGCGACGGCGTTCCATCTGGAGACCGGGCGTCTGTGTGTGCTGGCGTCGCGGCATCGGCACGCGTGCGTGGTGGTCTGCCGGGCGGGGGTCGGGGATCTGCTGGACGACTATCCGTCCACGGAGCCGGTTCAGCTCGGCACGGCCGTGAAGTTTCCTGACGGGTGGGAGGCGAACCACGCGGTGTTGGCGCATCTTGCGCGGCATCGGGTGGGGTGGCGGCCGTGACGCCGGGGGCGGTGGAGTGCAGGGCGGGTCTTCGCTCGCGGGGCGGGTTCTCGGGCGGGTGCGGGTGCGTCGTGGCTTGTCTTGCGCCGTTCCCCGCGCCCCCTTCAGGGGCAGGGGTGCACCGTCTAGCGCGAGGTGCGGGTGCGTCGTGGCTTGTCGCGCCGTTCCCCGCGCCCCTTTCAGGGGCGGGGCGTGGCAGGGGTTCGAGTGTTGGTGCGTCGTGGCTTGTCGCGCTGTTTCCCGCGCCCTCTTCAGGGGCGTGGGGCGAGGCGGTCTTGCGGGGGGCGGGACAATGGACGGTGGCCCATTCCCCCCGACCGGGTCATGTGCGACGTACGAGGAGGCACGACATGGCGGAGCCAACGCCGCGTCACCACGAACCGCGGCTGCGCCCCGCGCCCCTGCTCTTCGAGCCCGCGGCGGCCGCCGCGGACCCCGAGCACTTCTTCGACCTGGAGTCGATCGACGACCCCCGCACCCTGCTGGACCGGGCCACGGAGCTGACCCAGGCGTTCCGCGCGGCGACCGACCGCGCGGTGGAGTTCCAGGCCATGGCGGCGGCGCAGCTCGCGGACCCGAGGAAGTTCGACCGGCTGACCGCGGCGGACATCGCCGAGCGGGCCGAGTGGACCGAGGACTACGCCAAGAAGATGGTGGAGTTCGGCCGGAGCCTGCTGCGCGGCGGTGAGAGCGGTGAGAACGGTGAGAACGGCCGGGGGCCGGTGGACTTGCTCTGACGCCGGGCTCGAACTGGCGATCGGCATATGCCAAGGGGGTGGGCCAAGATACCGTCCCGCCCCGGCCCGTGTCTCCGGTTCCCACAACCCAGGGAGACGCTCCGCTCACAGCGGGTAGACATGTGCGCCATGAGCAGCACTCCGCACGTCACGCATGTCACGTCGGCCGGCGCGGCCTGGCTGGCCTCCGCCGGCGCCTATCCGCGCAGCACGCTCGCCCTGTGGGAGGAGCGCCCCAAGGCCCCGGTGGTGCTGCCGTGCGGCCACGCCTTCGACGTGGTGAGCGCGCCGGGGATCTTCGGGCGCCGGATGCTGGACCGGATGTGGGGCGAGGGCCCGGGTTCGGGGCCGGTGGCGGAGTACCGGGGCCGCATTCTGCTGTTCACCGCGCCGGGCACCGCCCAGCGGCTGCCGTCGCTGCTGGAGTGGGAGGAGTGGGGCACGCGCGGCCGCGCCGACGGCCGTACGGGCGCCCTCCCGCCGCTGCTCTGCCACGGCACGGGCGACGCGGTGACCGTCCCGGCCCCGGCCGGCACCGACGGCCCGGCCTCCCGCTGGCTGGTCGCGCCGGACACCCGCCAGCCCTGGCTGCCGGGCCCCGAGATCCTGCTGTGGGCGGCGGTCCGGGCGGCGCGGGCGGCCGTGCGGATATCGATTTTTCCTCCCGCTGAACTGGATGCTAATGTCTACGACGTCAGCAGGCGCCGCTAGCTCAGTTGGTTAGAGCAGCTGACTCTTAATCAGCGGGTCCGGGGTTCGAGTCCCTGGCGGCGCACAGACAGTGAAAGGCCCCTCGCGCGAGCGAGGGGCCTTTCACGTGTCCGAACCCGCGTCCGTCGGACGTTCGCCGCGTGCCCGTCGGGCGGGGGCCGGGTCAGCCGGGGGTGATCTTCACCGTCCAGGCGCCCGACACCGTCCGGCCCTCCACCTCCACCCGTACGCCGTCCCCCGGCACCGTGAAGCTCTCGCCGAGTGCGACCGGCGCGTCGGCGAGCGGCGGATAGACCGAGTCGCCCCAGCACGCCTCGGTCCGGGGATGGGCGTCGACCACCTCGACCGGGCCTCCCCCGGACTCCGTCCTGGCGCGCACCCGGTACACCAGCACCCCCGCCCGGCAGGCGGCGACGTCGTTGCCGACCGGGCCGCGCGCCTCGAAGGCGAGGGCCTCACCGGACCCCGTACGGACGACGGCGAGCTTGGTGCCCCGGCCGAGACCGAAGGCCGGCGCGCCCGCCGCGCCCGTCATCGGCACCCCCGGCCCGGCGCCCAGCGGCTCCAGCGTGAGCCGGACCGGACCGGCGCCCCGGACGCAGGCCACCTGGCGCGGCTGGAGCCAGCCCAGCTTCCACTTGTGCCAGCCGAACAGGTCCGGCGCGAGCCCGAACTGGCTGCCCATGAGATCCCAGTCGCCGACGTGGGTGTCCCATTCGCCGGCGCCGTCGACGGGCCGCCGGTACAGGTCGGGCAGGTCGAAGACGTGGCCGGTCTCGTGGGCGAGGACCAGCCGGTCCGGCGGATGGTTCTCGAACACGGTGACGATCCGCCGGAGGTCGGTGCCGTCGGCCCGCAGCGGCGCCCGGAGGTTCACGACCTTGGTGGCGTCGGAGTCCACGCCGGGCGCGTCGGGGTCGGCGACCAGGTAGACGACGTCGTAGCGGGAGAAGTCCACGTGCCGGTCGGCGGCGGCGACGGCGTCGCGCAGGTAGGCGGCCCGGTGCTCGGGGCTCCAGTCGCGGCGTATGGCGTACTCCGTGGACGGCCGGGGCATGGCGGTCCAGTGCCGCAGCGGGTGCGGGCGGAGCGTGAACTTGCCGTAGGAGGCGCGCTGGAAGAAGCGGGTGGTGGCCGGGAAGTGGTCGGCGGCCAGCCGCCGGGGGGTGGCGCGGGGGCGGGAGTCGGGGAAGGAGAGGAAGACCATCACGGCGTCCAGCGCGCGGGACGGCTGGGGATAGGCGGCGTTCCAGGTGTCGAGGCCCTCGGAGTGGTGGGCGTCGGTGCGTTCCAGGGCGCAGGGGGCCGGTGAGAACGGTTCGGCGACCGAGGGGGCGGTGACCAGGGAGGTCGCGGCGAGCGCCGCCATGGTGGTGGCCACGGCGGCGGGCTTGCGCAGTCTGGAGCGGGCCCCGCCGCCCGGCCCGCCGGTGGCGCCGAGCGCCTTGAGTGCTCCACGGGGAAGTCGCCTCAGGGGAAGCGGGCGCGGCACAGGGACCTCCGGGGCGGTTCGTCGGACACCGCACCCAGCTTGTGCATGTTTGTCGTACTACGCCCTGTTCGCCTGCATCGGACGGGTGAGCCGTTCGCAGATTGGCGAAAGAGCCCCCCTCCGCCCCCTCACACAACGTCACAACTGGTCGGAGGTGTTTAGGACCCGGCCAAGTACGAGCAGAAACGATCTGTCAGGAGGGTCCGCGGAAGCCGGTAGCCGCCCCACGGCTGGAAGGGCCGGGAGCCACCCTCTATGATCGGCACACTTTCCTGCACGGACAGAGATCGAGGCACTGCGGGAGCTAGCGGTGAGCGGAACGTCCGAAGGGCCGGCGCCCGCGGCAGACCTCGACAGGTCGGCCGTCACAGAGAGTGACTTCGAGTCGGCGCTCAGTGGTGCGCGCGAGCGCCGCACCGAGCCCCCCACCTACCGTTCGGTCTTTACGGCGGCCCCGCTCGCCATGGCCGTCGTCGACCCCGACGGGACGGTCGTCAGCGCCAACGACACCCTCGGCGAGCTGCTCGGCACCACGCCACAGGCGCTGCTCGGGTGCGCGGCGGCGGACCTGGTGGACCTCGCCGCGGACACCCGGGCCTGGCGGGCCTACCGCGAGGTGCTGAGCGGCCGGCAGTCCCGGCTGCGCTGCACGCGGCGGCTGAAGCGCCCCGACGGGCAACTGCTGTGGGCGCAGGTCACGGTGGCCCCGCTGGCCGGGGACGCCCCCGGGCTGCTGCTGTCCGTCGCGGACATCAGCGCCCGGCACGAGCTCCAGGCGCGGCTGCGCCACCTGCAGATGCACGACCCGGTGACCCGGCTGCCCAACCGGGCGCTGTTCTTCGAGCGGCTCACCACCGCCCTGGAGCCGGAGTCCTACGAGGGCGGCACCGGCCGGATCGGGCTGTGCTACCTCGACCTGGACGGCTTCAAGGCCGTCAACGACACTCTGGGCCACCGCGTCGGCGACCGGCTGCTGGCGGCCGTCGCCGAGCGCCTGACGCACTGCGCCGAGGAGTCCTCCCGCTCCCGGGTCGGGACGCCGCTGGTGGCGCGGCTCGGCGGCGACGAGTTCGCGCTGCTGGTGGAGGACTCGACAGGCACCGATCAACTCGCCGACCTCGCCGAATCGGCGCTGACCGCGCTGCGCGAACCCGTCGACATCGCCGGACGGCTGCTTTCGGTCACCGCGTCGGTCGGCGTCGTGGAGCGGCACGCCGCCGGTACGACGCCGACCGCGCTGATGCAGGCCGCCGACACCACGCTGTACTGGGCCAAGGCCGACGGCAAGGCCCGCTGGACGCTCTTCGACCCCGAGCGCAACGCGCACCGCATGACCCGGCAGGCGCTGGCGTCCACGCTCCGCCCGGCGATCGAGCGCGGGGAGTTCGCCCTCGAATACCAGCCACTGGTGGGCATGGAGGACGGGCGGCTGCGGGGCGTCGAGGCGCTCATCCGCTGGAATCATCCTCAGTTCGGCGTACTGGCGCCGAATCGGTTCATCGCACTGGCGGAGGAGGACGGTTCGATCGTCCCGCTGGGCCGGTGGGTGCTGCGTACCGCCTGTGAGCAGGCCCGCAGCTGGCAGCTGGCGCACCCGGACGAGGAGCCGATCTTCGTCTCCGTCAATGTGGCGGTGCGTCAGGTGTGGGACTCCGACCTGGTCGCCGACGTGGCGCGGACGCTCGCCGAGACGGGCCTCGCGCCGGAGCTGCTGCAACTGGAGCTGACGGAGTCCGCGGTGATGGGCTCGGCGGGCCGGCCGCTCCAGGCACTCCAGGCCCTGAGCGACATGGGTGTGCAGATCGCCATCGACGACTTCGGGACGGGCTACTCCAACCTCGCCTACCTCAGCCGGCTGCCGGTGTCGGTGCTGAAGCTGGACGGGTCCTTCGTACGGGGGTTCCAGTACGAGGGCCGGGCCGCCGAGCGCGACGCGGCCGACGCGGAGGCCGCCTCGGCCAGCCCGGCCGACGAGGTCATCGTCGAGGCGATGGTGCAGCTCGCCCACCGGCTCGGGCTGAGCGTCACCGCGGAGTGCGTGGAGACGTCGGACCAGGCGAGGCGGTTGCGGCGGATCGGCTGCGACACCGGGCAGGGCTGGCTGTACTCCCGCCCGGTGTCACCGGACCGCATCTCCGAGCTGCTGGACGCGCCGGGCGGCCCGGAGACCGGGGTCCAGGCGGGCGTCGGCAAGCCGTAGAGGGGGTACGGGATCAGGTCGGCGTCGGCAGCCCGTAGGCGTCGGCGATCAGCTCGTAGGAGCGCAGCCGTACGTCGCCGCCGTGCGCGTTGGCGGTGATCATCAGCTCGTCGGCGCCGGTGCGCTTCTGGAGGTCGTCGAGGCCGGACCGGACGGCGTCCGGCGTGCCGTGGATGACGTTGGCGTTCCAGGAGTCGATGAAGTCCCGCTCCAGCTCGTTGAACGCGTACGCCTCCGCCTCCTCGGGCGTGGGGACGAGCCCCGGCCGCCCGGTGCGCAGCCGCACCATGTTCAGCGCGGCGGCCAGCACCTGGCGCCGCGCCTCCTTCTCATCGTCGGTGGCGAGCGCGGAGACGCCGATCAGGGCGTACGGCTCGTCGAGCACCTCGGAGGGGCGGAAGTTCTCCCGGTAGAGGTCGAGCGCCGGGACGGTGTTCTGCGCGGAGAAGTGGTGGGCGAAGGCGAACGGCAGGCCGAGGGTGGCGGCCAGGCGGGCGCTGAACCCGGAGGAGCCGAGCAGCCAGACCGGCGGCCGGTGCGGGGACTGGACGCCGCCCGGGGAGGTGGCCTGCACGGGGCCCGGGACCGCGTGGATCTTCGCGTACGGGTGTCCGTCGGGGAACTCGTCGTCCAGGAACCGGATCAGCTCGACGAGCTGCTGCGGGAAGTCGTCGGCGCCCTCGTGCAGCCGGTCGCTGCGGCGCAGGGCGGCGGCGGTCGCCCCGTCCGTGCCGGGCGCCCGCCCGAGCCCGAGGTCGACGCGGCCGGGGGCCATGGCCTCCAGCGTCCCGAACTGCTCGGCGATGACGAGCGGGGCGTGGTTGGGCAGCATGACGCCGCCCGAGCCGAGCCGGATGCGGTCTGTGTGGGCGGCGAGGTACGCCAGGATCACGGCGGGCGAGGAGGAGGCGACGCCGGGCATGGAGTGGTGCTCGGCGACCCAGTAGCGGTGGTAGCCCCGGCTCTCGGCGAGCCGCGCTATCTCCACGCCGGTGTTCAGGGCCTCGGTGGCGGTCCGGCCGGCGCCGACGGTGACCAGGTCCAGGACGGAGAGGGGAACGGGTGCGGTGCCGTGGGCGGTGCCCCGGATTTCCTCTACGGCGTCTGTGGACATGCGGCGGTGCCTCCTGCTCTGCGTTGGCGTCGGGTTTTGCTTCGCCCGATTTCCAACGGGAGGGGGAGGTCGGCTATTCCCTGGCCGGCTGCCGGGTCTCAAGGGAGTGGAGGAAGGCGGTGAACGAGGAGCCACGGAACGTGAGCGCGGCTCGGGCAGGGATCTTCGAGTCGCGGACGGCTATGTGAACGCCGAGGTCCGCTATCTCGACGCAGGCGTTGCCGTCACCGCCGCCGGAGTAGGACGACTTCTTCCAAGTGACCGACGTTGCCATAACGGGGCTCACAACTCCTTCGCCAGCTTGTGAATGAAGTCGATGGCACGCTCGGGACCGAGCGCCACCGCTTCCAGCCTACGGAAGAGTGCTCGATAGTGGTCCAGTTGGGCCTCGGCATTGACGAAGACAGTTCCGTTCGGTGCATCACGTACGACGGTGTCCAGCTTGGGTACGGAGCCCCCCGCGTACACCATGGCGCTCCCGGCCCCCGCGAAGTCCTCCACATCGAACGGGATGACCCGCACGGTGACGTGATCGGCGTCGGCGAGATCCAGGATGCGCATGAGTTGAGCCCTCATAGCGGCACGGCCGCCCACCCTGATCCGCAGGGCGGCTTCATGAATCACGACCTCGTACGGGATCGGGGCGGAACCTTCGATGATGCCCCTGCGCCGCATCCGGTGCTCGACCCTGCGCTCGACCTCGATCTCCGAGGACTGGTGCTTCACATAGGAGAAGAGGGCGCGGGCGTAGTCCTCAGTCTGGAGGAGCCCTGGGACATGCAGGAAATCCACGTCCCAGCGGAATTCGGCATAGTGCTCCAACTCCGAGAGGTCGAGGAAGGAGTGAGGCAGCAAGCCCCGGTACTCCTCCCACCAGCCACGCGCGCGATCCGTCGCCATCGCCACCAGCGCCGACACCAACTCCTGGTCCGGGCAGGCGTAATGGGCGGCAAGCCGCCGCAGCCTCTCTTCGCTCACGCCGGCGATGCCCGACTCGATCTGGCTCATCTGGACGGAGTTGACCCCGAGCAGACTCGCCGCCTCGGTCGCCTTGAGCCCAGCGGCGTCCCGCAACTTACGCAGCTCCGCCCCCAGCCGCTCCTGGCGCGCTGTCGGCTGTCGTCTGGGAGGCACGGCTTTCCCTTCACCTCGCTGGCGACCCGTTCGGGGTCAGATTACGCGACGGACTTGCTGAGTAATAAATCTATGCCATACCGTGCGGCTCGTGCTCACCCTGCACGGGCTGATCCGGCTCGTCGATGTCGCCGAGCTGCTCGCCGCCGAGCTGGTGGCCAATGCCGTACTGCACACCAAGGGACCCGCCGCCCTGCGGGTCCGCTGGTCGGCGGGCGGGGTGCTGCGGATCGGCGCCTGGGACGCCGACCCCTCGCCACCGGAGCACCCGGCGGCCGTCGCGGCGTACGGCGAGGGCGGACGGGGGCTGACCCTCGTACAGGCGTGCGCCGACGCGTGGGGGTGGCAGCCGCTGGCCCGGGACGGCGACCGGGGGAAGGTCGTGTGGTGCGAGCTGGGGCGTACGGCGTAAGAACTCCGACGCACTCGCCGACGGCTGCCTCGCCGCCCTACGGGAGTGACCGCCGGATGTGCGCGTCCGCGAAAGCTGCGATACGATCATCATGCGCTGGTCGACGGAGCAACTCCCGCACACCGGTGATGCGTTGGTCGTCTAAGGAAAGACGCCCCACTTCCTGTGGGGAAATGCAGGTGCAAGGCCTGCCCGGCGCTCCAGAGGAGAGAACCCCGGTACCGCTCGGTACCGGGGTTCTTCCGTGTCAGCCCAGCTTCGCGGCCTGGGCCTCGATGAGGGCCGTGGGGTGCTCGTAGGCCTCGCCCCGGGTGGCCGCGGCGATGTTGAAGGACGAGAAGCCCGCGAGGGTGGAGCCCTGGCGGAACACCGTCACCTTCGTCTCGACCGGCTCGCCGTCCACCTTCTCCTTCACCGTCCAGGCGACGGTGTCCTCGCCCGCCGTCACCTTGTCGGCGATGACCCCGGTGACCTGCGACTTGTCGTCGCCGTCCGTCAGGGCGAAGCCCTTGGCGCAGCTCTCCCCGGCGGCGCGGATCGCGTCGAGGGCCTTGGCCGCGCCGTCACCGTCGTAGGACCAGAGGGAGGTCATCGTCTTGGTGATGTCCAGGGAGTCGAGGGTCGCGTCCTCGGCCTCCTTCTCGGACATCTTCGCCAGCTCCTCCATCGACGGCATGCCCTTCTTCGCCGCCTCGGACTCCAGGGTGACCAGCCGCTGGATGCTCGCCGCGGGCTCGTCCACGGGCAGCGCCCGCAGCACCGAGGCGACCGGCTGGCACTCCGCCGTGCCGGCCTTGACCGTGCCGAGGTCGGCCACGTCGTCCTCGCTCGGCTCCTCGGCCGTCTCGCCCTTCAGGTCGGCCGTGGCGACGACGGCCTTCTCCAGCTCGGCCGCGGTCAGCGCCTTCGCGGCGGCAGCGGAGGAAGAAGCGGCGGCTGCGCTCTCCTTCCGCTCCGCGTGCGCCGCGTCGTCGTCACCGCCGCCGCACGCGGTGGCCAGCAGGGCGAGGGTGACCGCCGAGGCGGACAGGACGGTACGGCGTACAGCAGTGGCTCGCATGATGTTCTTTCTCGTTGCACGTGTCGATCGCGAGCAAGACCGTCATGAACCGTTCAAGGTTGTACGGGAGGTCGTACGGAAGGTGGCGCGGAGGTGAATGTGCGCTTCCCCGAAAGCTGCGATACGATCATCATGCGCTGGTCGACGGAGCAACTCCCGCACCCCGGCGATGCGTTGGTCGTCTAAGGAAAGACGCCCCACTTCCTGTGGGGAAATGCAGGTGCAAGGCCTGCCCGGCGCTCCGAAGAGAAGGGCCCCGGTACCGATCAGGTACCGGGGCCCTTCTCGCGTACGCGGGTCTACACCTGCACCAGCGGCTCCCGCGTGAACAGCGCGCCCAGCTCCGGCGCGTTCACCCGGCGGTCCGCCAGCCGCAGGCCCTCCCAGACGGTGACCTGGTTGGCGGTGAGAACCGGCTTGCCCAGCTCCTTCTCCAGGGCCGGGATGTGCGCGGCCGTGTGCAGGGCCGTGTCGGGGAGCAGGACCGCCTCCGCGTCCGGCTGGTCGGCCGCGCGGGCCAGCGCCAGCACGTCCGCCTCGCCCCAGGTGCCGACCTCGGCGGCCGTGACGATCCCCGAGCTGCGCACGGCGACGACCTCAAGGCCGGCCGCGGTCAGGAACTCCGCGAAGAGCCGGGCCACATCCTCCGGGTAGGTCGCGCCGACCGCGACCCGCCGCACCCCCAGCTCCCGCACCGCGTGGGCGAAGGCGAACGACGTCGAGGAGGCGGGGAGGCCCGCCGCCGTCGCCAGGGCGCGGACCTGCTCCTGCGCGCCGTCCCAGCCGTGCACGAAGCCGCCGCTGGTGCAGGCCCACACCACGGCCTCGGCGCCGGAGAGCCGCAGCTGCTCCACGCCCGCCGCGAGCCGCGCGGGCGCGCCCATCTCCAGCAGGGCGTCCACCCGGTGCGCGTCCTCGCCGATGTCGGTGTGCACCAGGTCCACCCGGATGTCGCTGCCCAGGAGCTGCTCGATGCGTGGGTAGTCGTCCTCGCCGGAGTGGCCCGGGTACAGGAATCCCAGTGCTGTCATGTCCACCCTTCCTGCTGCTGTTCCTCGTCCGGCACGAACCGCGCCGCGGGATCGACCAGTGCCTGGTACGGCCCCACGGCACGGGTACCCAATCGGCGCAGCGCCGCCCACATCGTCACTTGGTTGGCCGAGATCACCGGAATCCGCAGCTCGGCCTCCAGTTGCGGGATGACGTCGTAGGTGGCCAGGTTCGTGCAGGAGATGAAGAGCGCGTCGGCCGCGCCGGGCCGCCGGACCGCCTGGCGGGCCATGGCCGCCACGTCCCGGTAGGGGACCTTCCAGATGTGCCGGGTCAGACCCATGTAGGCGCAGCCGGTGACCGAGACGCCCGCCTCGGCGACGTACTCCTCCAGGGAGCGGGTGACGGACACGGTGTACGGGGTCACCAGCGCCACCCGGCGTGCGCCGAGGGAGGCCAGTGCCTCCAGGAGCGCGCCCGAGGTGGTGACGGACGGGGTGGCGCCGGCGCGGGTCATCGCCGCGCACATCGCGCGTTCGCCGGGGACGCCCCCGACGAAGCTGCCGGAGGCGCAGGCGTAGGCGACGACGTCGGGGGTGATGGCGTTCAGGGTCCGGGTGGCCTCTTGCAGGGTCTCGTGCTCACTGACGAGGCGGGCCAGGTCGAGACTGACCTCGACGGGCACGTACGGGGTCCGCGTCATGTGCAGCGAGACCTCGTCCGGTACCCAGCGCCACAGCTCGCGGTCGAGTGCGAAGTCGAAGGGAGCGACGACACCGACCCCGCGCTGCGGGGCCGGTCCGCCGAGAAGAGATCCGCCGAGAAAAGAGATGTCCATGCACGCACCGGCCTCACACCGAGGGACCTCCTCACACTGAGCGAGGAGAGGGCAACGCACCGTACGCACGGCCGTGTTGACGAAGGTAGGTTCCGGTGCGAGCGTGGTCAATCCGCCCGCGTCACCAGCAGGTCAACAGCTGGTTAATCCCCCGATGCACCGGAGAAGCACCTGCGTATGACCACACCCGTGACCCCTGCCGTGCCCGCTCCCGGCGCCCTCCCCCGGCTCCTCGTCCTCGACGCGGCGCCCCGGCCCCGGCTCGGGCGGCTGATCGGACGCGCGGAGGTCTCCTACGCGGATGCCGCGACGCTCGCGGACCGGCTGCCGGACGCCGACGTGCTGCTCGTGTGGGACTTCCACTCGGACGCCGTGCGCCGCGCCTGGCCCGGCGAGGGGCCCCGGCCGCGCTGGGTGCACACGGCGAGCGCGGGCGTCGACCACCTGCTCGGCCCCGAACTCGCCGCGTCCGACACGGTGGTGACCAACGCGCGCGGGGTGTTCGACGAGCCGATCGCCGAGTACGTCGCCGCCCTGGTCCTGGCGCTGGCCAAGGACCTGCCGAGGACGCTGGAGCTGCAACGCGAGCGGACCTGGCGGCACCGGGAGACACGGCGGGTGGCCGGCGGCCGGGCGGTCGTCGTCGGTACCGGGCCGATCGGCCGGGCCATCGCGCGCACCCTGAAGGCGCTCGGCGTCACCACCGCGCTGGTCGGCCGCGCCGCACGCTCCGGCGTGCACGGCCCGGAGGATCTCGACCGGCTGCTCTCACGCGCCGACTGGGTGGTGGCGGCGGCGCCGCTGACGGAGGCCACCCGTGGCATGTTCGACGCGCGGCGGTTCGGGGTGATGCAGCCCTCCGCCCACTTCGTGAACGTCGGCCGGGGTCCGCTGGTCGTCGAGGAGGCGCTCGCCGCCACGCTCAGGGCACGCGGCATCGCGGGCGCCGCCCTCGACGTCGTCGCGCACGAACCGCTGACCGCGGACAGTCCGCTCTGGGACCTGCCCGGTCTGATCGTCTCGCCGCACATGAGCGGTGACACGGTGGGCTGGCGGGACGAACTGGGCGCTCAGTTCGTCGAGTTGTTCGAGCGCTGGTCGGCGGGCGATCCGCTGCCGAACGTGGTCGACAAGACCCGGGGGTATGTACCGGGTCACTGATCGTCACCGATCTCATCGATCTCGCCGATCTCGCCGGGAGGGCGCATGACCGACCCCGACCTCACCCGACTGACCGCCGTCCGGCTCCTGGACGGCTACCGCGCGGGCGCGTTCAGCCCCGTGGAGGCGGTCCGCGCCGTACTGGAGCGGGCGGAGCGGATCCAGCCGGAGGTGAACGCGTTCGTCCGGTTCACCGCCGAGGAGGCGCTGTCGCGGGCGCGGGAGTCGGAGGCGCGGTGGCTGCGCGGGGAGCCGCGCGGCCGGCTCGACGGGGTGCCGGTGACGGTGAAGGACATCCTGCTGATGCGCGGCCACCCGACGCTGCGCGGTTCGCTGACCGTCTCCGAGCGGGGCTCGTGGGACGAGGACGCGCCCTCGGTGGCGCGGCTGCGCGAGCACGGCGCCGTCTTCGTCGGCAAGACGACGACACCCGAGTTCGGCTGGAAGGGCGTGACCGACTCGCCGCTGTCGGGCGTGACCCGCAATCCGTACGACCCCTCCCGGACCGCGGGCGGGTCCAGCGGCGGCGCGGCGGCGGCCGTGGCGATGGGCGCGGGACCGCTCGCGCTGGGCACGGACGGCGGCGGCAGCGTGCGCATCCCGGCCTCCTTCTGCGGGATCTTCGGGCTGAAACCGACGTACGGCAGGGTGCCGCTGTATCCGGCGAGCGCGTACGGGACGCTGGCGCACGTGGGGCCGATGACCCGGGACGCGGCGGACGCGGCGCTGATGCTGGACGTGATCGGGGTGCCGGACGCCCGGGACTGGTCGGGGCTCGGCCCGCCGCCGGTGACGTACAGCGAGGTGCTCGGCAAGGGGGTGCGGGGGCTGCGGGTGGCGTACTCCCCCGCGCTCGGCGGGCAGGTGGCGGTGCGGCCGGACGTGGCGGCGGCGGTCCGCGCGGCGGTGGCGCTCCTGGCGGGGCTGGGCGCCTACGTCACGGAGACCGACCCGGACTTCACCGACCCGGTGGACGCCTTCCAGACGCTGTGGTTCAGCGGGGCGGCGCGGGTCGTGGAGCACCTCGGGCCGCACCGGCGGGAGCTGCTGGACCCGGGGCTGCGGGAGATCTGCGGCCGGGGCGCGCGGTACTCGGCCCTCGACTACCTGGCCGCGGTGGACGTGCGGATGGAACTGGGCCGGCGGATGGGCCGCTTCCACGAGGCGTACGACCTGCTGCTGACGCCGACGGTGCCGGTGACGGCGTTCGAGGCGGGGAGCGAGGCGCCCAAGGGGTCGGGGCACCGGCGGTGGACGGGGTGGACGCCGTTCACCTATCCGTTCAACCTGACCCAGCAGCCGGCCGCCACGGTCCCGGTGGGCCGGGACGGCGACGGCCTGCCGGTCGGGCTGCAGATCGTGGCCGCCCGGCACCGCGACGACCTGGTGCTGCGCGCCGCACACGCGCTGTACGAGGCGGGCGCCGCCACCAAGGGCTCACCCGGTCCGCCCGGTCCGCCCGGTCTGCCCGGTCCGCACGGTCTGCCTGGTACGCCCGGTCCGCCCGGTCCGCCCGGTCTCACGCCCGGCGGAAGCTGAGCGTCTCTCCCTCCGCCCCGGTGCGCCACAGGTCGTTGCACGCCTCGGCCATGGCGTCCAGGCCCTCGGTCACCTGGCCCCAGACGATGCCCGGCACCCAGCCGACGTCGCCGTTGAGCAGCAGGTTGTTCCGCTCGTAGAAGAGGGCCAGGTCGACCAGGGTGGTGCCCGCGTCGACCCGGCGGTCGTAGCCGTACGCCTTGGTGCCCAGCTCGGCACCCGCGAAGGCGAAATAGCACAGATCGCCCGGAATGGGCGTCACGGTCGGATTCTCCAGCGGTGGCTCGGATGGAGCGAAGGGCGGGAACAGGGCATAGATCTCGTTCCGTGCGTACTTGGCGTGGTAGACGTCGCCGGCCAGGGGAAGCGCGTCCCAGACGGCCGCGCAGGTGATCGGGGCCCGGTCGTCGAGCAGGCGGGCGGTGCACTGGATCCCGCGCTTGACCAGCGAGACCTCGATGAAGCGATCAGTCATGCCCTCCATGGCAGTGGCCGCCGCCACCACGGTCAAGAGGGCCTCGCCGCGCGAGAGAGGCCGGAACTGGCCCGCATAACTTGTTCGACTTCGGGTAGCTGCGCGCCCATGGCTCCACCACACAGAACCCCGCTACGGGGACGATTCGACCGTAAGTCCGGGATATCCGGGCCCACTCGCCGGTCGCTGCTCGCGGGGGTCGCGGCGCTCGGCGCGGTCGGTGCCGTCGGATGCTCGCGGGTCGCCACCGCCTCGGACTCCGAGGGCGGCGACCTGCTCGACCGGCTCCGGGCGCAGGGAGTGGCGCGGCTCGGCATCGCCGGGGAGATCCCCTTCGGGTACATCGACACGGACGGTGAGCTGACCGGCGAGGCGCCGGAGCTGGCGAAGGTCATCTTCAAGCGGCTCGGCGTGGACAAGGTCCAGCCGGTGCCGACCGAGTTCGGCTCACTCATCCCGGGGCTGGCCTCGCAGCAGTTCGACGTCGTCGCGGCCGGGATGTACATCAACCCCGACCGCTGCGCGCAGGTCATCTTCTCCGACCCCGACTACCAGATGCTCGACTCCTTCATCGTCCGCAAGGGCAACCCGCTGGGGCTGAAGAGCTACGAGGACGTCGTCGAGAAGAAGGCCAAGTTCGCCACCGGCACCGGTTACGCGGAGATCGCCTACGCGGTGGAGGCCGGGTACAAGGAGGGCGACATCCTCATCGTCCCCGACCAGGTGGCCGGCCTGAACGCCGTCGAGGCCGGGCGCGTGGACGTCTTCGCGGGGACCGCGCTGACCACCCGCGAGGTGGTGAAGAAGTCCTCCAAGGCGGAGGTGACCGAGGCGTTCAAGCCGATCGTCGACGGCGAACCGCACGTCGACGGCGGCGGTTTCTGCTTCCGGCCCACCGAGACCAACCTGCGCGACGCCTTCAACGAGGAGCTGCACAAGCTCAAGGACAGCGGTGAACTCCTCCGCATCCTCAAGCCCTTCGGCTTCACCGAGGACGAGATGACGGATCTGACCGCGAAGGAGCTCTGCGGCGGATGACCTCGGGACTGTGGGAACTGGTACTCAAGGGCGTCTGGGTCACGGTCCAGCTGCTCGTCTGCTCGGCGCTGCTGGCCACGGCCGTCTCCTTCGTGGTCGGCGTCGCGCGCACCCACCGGCTGTGGATCGTCCGCTTCCTGGCGGGCTTCTACACCGAGGTGTTCCGCGGGACCTCGGCGCTGGTGATGATCTTCTGGGTCTTCTTCGTGCTGCCCCCGGCCTTCGGCTGGCAGCTGGTCCCGCTGTGGGCGGGCACCCTCGCGCTCGGCCTCACCTACGGGGCGTACGGCTCGGAGATCGTGCGCGGCGGCCTCGGCGCCGTCGACCCGGCGCAGCAGGAGGGCGGCATCGCGCTCAGCTTCACGCCCTGGCAGCGGATGCGGCTGATCCTGCTGCCGCAGGCCGTGCCGGAGATGATCCCGCCCTTCTCCAACCTGCTGATCGAGTTGCTCAAGGGCACCGCCCTGGTCTCGATCATGGGCATGGGTGACCTGGCGTTCAGCGGCAACCTGGTGCGCCTCGCGCTCCAGGAGAGCGCGGAGATCTACACGTACATCCTGCTGATCTACTTCGTGATCGCGTTCCTGCTCACCCGGGTGATGCGCGGCCTGGAGAAGCAGCTGAAGGCCGGCCTGGGCAAGGCGCCCGCGCGCGGCGCCAAGGCGCCCGAGCCCGCGAGCGTAGGAGGTCTCCGGTGAACTGGGACTGGAACGCGGTGTCGGACTTCATGCCGCACTTCTGGGACGGACTGCTGGTCACCCTGCAGATCCTGGTCCTGGGCTCGGTGATCTCCTTCGTCCTGGGCCTCGTGTGGGCGCTGCTGATGCGGGTGGACTCCCGCTGGGTGACCTGGCCGGTCGGCGTGGTCACGGAGTTCGTCCGCAACACCCCGCTGCTGGTGCAGCTCTTCTTCCTCTTCTACGTGCTGCCCGAGTGGGGCGTGACCGCCTCGGCGATGACCACCGGTGTCATCGGCATCGGCCTGCACTACTCGACGTACACGATGCAGGTCTACCGGGCCGGCATCGAGGCGGTGCCCGTCGGCCAGTGGGAGGCCGCGACGGCGCTGAACCTGCCCCTGCGCAGGACCTGGACCGCGGTGATCCTGCCGCAGGCGGTCCGCCGGGTGGTGCCCGCCCTCGGCAACTACGTGATCTCCATGCTGAAGGACACCCCGATGCTGATGGCGATCACGGTGCTGGAGATGCTCGGCGAGGCGCGTCTGTTCTCGCAGGAGACCTTCCGCTTCACCGAACCCCTGACGGTGATCGGCATCGCCTTCATCGTCATCTCCTACCTGGCCTCCCTTGCCCTGCGAGCCCTGGAGCGACGCCTTGCCCACTGACACCCTCCCCCAGCCCGAGAAGAGTCCCGAGAAGCCGACGGGCGAGCTGATACGCCTTGAGGGGATCACCAAGCGGTTCGGGACCAACACCGTCCTCGACCACCTCGACTTCTCCGTCGACGCCGGCAAGCACGTCACGCTGATCGGTCCGTCCGGGTCCGGCAAGACGACGATCCTGCGGCTGCTGATGACGCTGCTCAAGCCCGACGAGGGCACCATCACCGTGGCCGGGCAGCAGCTCTTCCCGGCGCCGGAGAAGCAGGTCCGCGAGGTCCGCAAGAAGATCGGGATGGTGTTCCAGCAGTTCAACCTGTTCCCGAACATGTCGGTGCTGCGCAACATCATGGAGGCGCCGGTCACCGTCCTCGGCCTGTCCAAGGACGAGGCCGAGGCGCGCGCCCGGGAACTCCTCGACCTGGTGGGCCTCGCCGACAAGTGCGACGCCCGGCCCACCCAGCTCTCCGGCGGGCAGCAGCAGCGGGTGGCGATCGCCCGCGCGCTGGCGATGCGGCCGCAGGTGCTGCTCCTCGACGAGGTGACGTCCGCGCTCGACCCCGAGCTGGTCGCGGGCGTCCTCGACGTACTGCGGGACATCGCGCGCTCCACGGACATCACCATGCTCTGCGTGACCCACGAGATGAACTTCGCGCGGGACATCTCCGACCAGGTCCTGATGTTCGACCACGGCCGGGTCATCGAGGCCGGCTCCCCGGAGAAGATCTTCAGCGAGCCGGAGCACGACCGGACGAGGGAGTTCCTCAGCGCGGTGCTGTGACCCTCCCGTTCCGGCCTGTTCCGGACAGGCCCCGGCGTCGGCCGCCGGGGCCTGATCTCGTCCACGAGCACTTCTTTCCGGCCGTCCGGCCGCTATCGTGGAGGGGATTTCGCCATCCGGCCACGGCCACCGAGCGAGCGCAGGGGGAGACCACCGTGGCGCTGCAGCACCAGCCGACCGCGCCGCACCGCTCCGCCCAGGACGCCCTGCGCGTACTGGAGACGGTGGCGCGGCACTCCACCGGGATCACCGACACCGAACTGGCCCGCCGCACCGGCCTCGGCCGCACCCGCCTGACCGCCCTGCTGCGGATGCTGTGCCGCGAGTCCTACGTCGAGCAGACCGCCGACGGCGCCTACGTCACCGGTGTCACCCTCGCCAGGCTGGGATCGGCGCACGGCCGTGCCGAGGCGGTGCGGGACAGCGTCCAGCGCGCGCTCGACCGGCTGCGGGACGCGCTCGGCGCGGCCGTGTACATGAGCCGGTACGTCGACGGTGAGGTGCGCGTCACGCAGTACGCGGACGGCCCGCTCGCGCCCAAGGTCAACGAGTGGGTGGACTTCCGCTCCTCCGCGCACGCCACCGCGATCGGCAAGAGCCTGCTGACGCAGCTGGACACGGCCGGGCGGCGGGACCACCTCGCCCGGCACCGGATGGCCCGTCTCACGTCGCGGACCATCACCAGCGACCGGGTGCTGCTGTCGCGGCTGGAGGCGCAGGGGGCGGCGGGTCCCGTGCTGGATCTCCAGGAGTACGCGGTGGGGACGGTGTGTGCGGCGGTGCCGGTGTCCGCGGGGGCCGCGGTGGGGTGTCTGGCCCTGTCCTTGCCGGTGGAGGACGCGTACCGGTTGCGGCGGGCCGCGGAGTCCTTGAGCCGGGAGACGGCGCCGGTCGTGCTGTCCATGACCATCTGAGCCTGGTTCGGAGCACACCGGTGGACCAGGTATTATTTTCTCGCACGCGCCGCTAGCTCAGTTGGTTAGAGCAGCTGACTCTTAATCAGCGGGTCCGGGGTTCGAGTCCCTGGCGGCGCACCTCACGGAAGGGCTCCTCGCTTCGGGCGAGGAGCCCTTCCGCTTGCTCAGAAGGTGACGTCCGAGCACGCGTAGAACGCGTTGGCCGTGTCCGCGACCGTCCAGACCGCGACGATCACGTGGTGCCCGCTCAGCCCGGTCGGCAGCGCTCCGCTGTGGGAGAGCGTGGCCGGGGGCTGCTTCCCGCCGTAGGGCACGGTCAGGAAGGGCGTCAGGTTGAGGTCGGAGCGGGCCAGGTTGTGGTTCTGGTTCCAGCCCGCCTTGGTGACGTAGTACTTGAAGTCGCTGGTGGAGTGCATCGCGGTGAACTGCCAGCGGAAGGTGTAGTTCTGCCCGCCGGTGACCTTGGTGGTGGGCCAGGCGCCCCCGCCGGGGGTCTTCGGCGCGTCGAGCTGGGCGAACCGCGTGTTGTTCGCGGAACAGATCTGGCCGTCCGCCGCGCCGCTCGCCGGGAAGCCCTTCGGGCCCTCGACGCTCTGCGGCTCCCACTGGATCGAGCCGCAGTTGCTGACGGACCCGTTCTGGCAGAGCTTCTGCCGGCTGACGGGGAGATCGGTGTAGCCGTGGCCGCTGGCGCCACCGGAGGAGAGCACGAGGGCGCCGGTGGTCGCCAGACCCACGGCACCGGCATACATCTTGGCCTTTTTGCGCATACTGCCGCTCCTGAGACGTGGGGGACTAGCAGTGAGCCGTGCAGGTCTAGACCAAGTCTCAGATTATTGCCGCTAGTTGAACATGTCCATACCAATCGAAGAACCGGCTGCGGGACCGGCACAGAACGCCACCGTCAGGTCCTTCACCAGCGCCTTGCGCTCGTAGTCGTCCAGGTCGACCAGGCCGCGCGTGGTCAGCCGGGTCACCGTGTCCTCCACCGAGTCCACGACCGAGGTGAGCAGGCTCGCCCGCCGGTCGGCGTCGAGCGCGGCGATCCGCCTGCGGTGCATCGCGGCGGCCACCTCGGGGGCGTACTCCACTCGGACGGGCCGTACGGAGAACACCTCCAGGCCGATCGCGGCCGCGTCCGCCGCCACCAGCCGGGTCAGCGCCTCACCGGCGGTGTCGGCCGACGACCACGCGGTGCCGGCCGACGACCGCGAGGTATCGGCCGACGACCGCGAGGTGCCGGGCGGCTCCACCGGCACCCGGACCAGCGCCGCCTCGACGCACTCGCGCAGATACGCCTCGTGGTCCTCGACGCCGAGCGTGGCCCGCGCGGTGTCGCGCACCCGCCACACCACCAGCGTCACCGCCCTCAGCGCGACGCCGTTGCCGTCGGCCGCGGGCATCGGCTCGCCGCGCCAGTGCCGCAGCCGGACGTCGACCCGGCGGCGCAGCAGCAGCGGGTTGACCCACAGCAGGCCGGTGCGCCGGACGGTCCCCCGGTAGCGTCCGAAGAGGTTCAGGACCCAGGCGCGGCCGGTCCGGCCCCGGGCCAGTCCGCCGAAGCCGAACATGCCGAGCGCCCCGGCGCCCGCGTACGCCGCCCACTGCGCGGGCCCCAGGACGGCACCCCCGTACGCGGGCAGCCGCAGCGCCTCCAGGAGCAGGGGCGGCAGGACCCCCGCCCACCAGGACGTGACCGCGCAGCCGGCCGCGCCGCAGGCGCCGGCGAGGACGCCCGCCGCGCCGGGCAGGACCCGGGCCGGCCGTTCGGCCAGCTCGGGGTCGACCTGCGGGACGGGGCGCGGCCGGGCCGCGGCGGGACGGCGGAGCCTCGGCTGCTCCCCCGTGCCCTGCCGGCGGGCGACGATCGCGGGGCGCAGCGGCACCGGCGCCGGTTCGGGGTCGTCGCGGAAGAGCAGGTGGACGGGGATCTCGGTGGTGGCCTCGTTCTGGATGAGCCGGACCGGACGGGTCAGGCCCTCCGGGAGACCGCCCGCCGGGAGGCCGCCCGCCGGGGACCCTCCCGCCGGGGACCCTCCCGGCGGGTCGGGGGTCGGGGACGTGGTCGTCTCGGACGTCGTACTCATGCGTGCTCCAGCCTCCGCGCCAGACGCGTCATGAAAGGGGGAGAAGGGGGAGAAGGGGGGCGGTCAGGTGAGGGGGGGCGGTCAGGTGAAGAGGCGGCGCCAGGTCTCCGGGCCCGGGAAGCCGTCCGCCGCGCCGCCCCGCCAGCCCTGCGCGCGCTGGAACGCCTCCACCGCGCGCCGGTCCGCCTCGCCCCAGCGCGGACCGGGACCAGAGGTGTAGAACCGGCCGTACCCCTTGGCGACGAGCCGCTTCCCGAGCCGGGTGACGTGGTCGCCGACGGCACCCGGGCGGAACCCGGCCCGCCCCGGATAGCCCGGCACGCCGTGCGAGGCGGCTGCCGTGCCCTTGCCCGGCGGGATCTCCTTGCCCTTGCCGCTGACCAGCAGGGACCAGGTGCGCGGGCCGGGCAGGCCGTCGGCGGCGGCGCCCCGCCAGCCCTGCGCGCGCTGGAACGCCTCGACCGCCCTGCGGTCCGCCTCGCCCCAGCGCGGACCGGGACCGGAGGTGTAGAAGCGGGCGCCGCCACGCTCGACGAGGAGCCGGCCGAGCCGGGCGACGTGGCCGTTGTTCGCGCCGGGCCCGAAGGACGAGGCCCCCGGGTAGGCGGCCGGGACGGCGGCCGGTGCCCCGCCGGCCACTCCCGCCACGACGCCCTTGTAGCGGTAGGGAAGGTATTTGGAGGAGTTGTTCCAGTAGGCGTAGGGGGTGTCCTTGCGGCGGGTGTTCGGCGGGGTCTGCTCGTAGGCCGTGTAGGCGTTGCGGGTCTGGTCCGTCCAGCCGCCGAAGATCACCACGTGCGAGCCCTTCTCGGGGTCGGCCTGATTGTGGAAGAGCAGAATGTCGCCGGGCTGGAGTTCGTCCTTGGTGATGCGGTCGGAGAACTTTCCGAGGCTGCCGGTCCATTCGTTGGCGGGCAGTCCCCAGGCCATCGAGACATATCCCGAGCAGTCCTGCCGGTAACCGTCGCTCCAGTAGGCGGTCATGCTGTAAGGGACTTTCTCGGCGACCCATTTCTTGGCCCGTTCGATGATCTCCGTACGGGTCGTCTCGGGCAGGGGGGCGCCGGCCGTCGGGGCGGCCGGAGAGCCGCCGGGGCCGTGCAGCGGCGCCTGCGGTCCTTGGGGGGTGACACGCTCCTCATCTGCGGGAACGCCGGGCCGCACGGGTGCGTGGGCGGCGGCGGGCAGGGCCGCCGCGACGCACGCGGCGGAGGCGGTGGCCACGACGGCGAAAGCGCGCCGGGCGGCCCTGCGGTCGATGGCGGTGCGGCCGGCCGCGGAATACGGCGGGACGCGGCTCGGATGCCGACAGCCGGGGCAGTCGCAGTCGCTCGCCGGGTCGATCTCCTCGAATACCGGCGTCTCCATGCGATTCCTCTCACACTCCAGCTGGGATGGTGCGCTGCGGTACACGAGCGTCAGTTTGGCAACGGTCAGGGGGGCGCGCATGTTGACGGTCCGAATGATGTAAGGGCGACACGGGGCGGCACCCGGCATCCAGCGGGTGGTCGGAAGCACCCCGTGGGGTCGGGTAAGGTTGGTGATGTCAGCAGGCGCCGCTAGCTCAGTTGGTTAGAGCAGCTGACTCTTAATCAGCGGGTCCGGGGTTCGAGTCCCTGGCGGCGCACCGACAACCGAAGGCCCCTCGCCTCACGCGAGGGGCCTTCGGCGTTCCAGGGGAGCGCGTGTATACGGGCTGTCTTGCGATCATGCCGAACGCCGTAGAACCCTGGTCGTGCCAAGGGGGGCAAGGAACCGGTTGCCGGTACTGCGGGATGAGGGGCCCGTCGGTACCCGGATGCCGAGGGGGCATCATGCAACCGGAAGGGCGCCGTTCCATGTCTATAGGGTGTGGATGATGTGGGGACGGTGATCCGCCACTGATACGCCTGTGACGGTCGCGGGGAACCGCCAGCGGGCGCTGTACCGACGAAACACGCGTGACCTGCGTGTGGGGGGATGACTCATGACGCCGACAGGCGCCGGACCGGATTTCGATCCGTCTGAGACCACCCAGCTGAGGGTGCCTGCACATCGGATGAGCACGACCGGCACGTTCCGCCGGATAAAGAGAACGCTGCCCAGATACGACTACGAGCACTACAGCCGGCTGGCCGGCCCCCTCACCCAGCCCGACCCGGACAAACCGTACAGAGTGCGCTACCGCTCGCTGCTCTCGCAGGAGCCGCACCGCATACGCGTGGCGCTGATGCTGGCCGCGGCGCCCCTGCTCTCCATAGTCCTGCTGGTCTGGCTGCTCCAGCCCACCCACTGGACCGAGCGGGACTACGTCGCCTTCGACTGGCTGCCCGCGCTCGACATCGTCATGCTCGTCTCGATCGGTCTGATCGAGCTGTTCCGCTGCCTCAACGTGCTCTCCAACGCGCACGCCACGCTGGTCGCCCGCGACCCCGTCCCGGTGGTGCCCGAGACCGGCACCCGGGTCGCCTTCCTCACCTCCTTCGTGCCCGGCAAGGAGCCGCTGGAGATGGTGACGAAGACGCTGGAGGCGGCCGTGAAGATACGCCACCGCGGCCTGATGCACGTCTGGCTCCTCGACGAGGGCGACGACCCCGACGTCAAGGCGGTCTGCGAGCGGCTCGGCGTGCACCACTTCTCCCGCAAGGGCGTCGCCAAGTGGAACCAGGCCAAGGGCCCGCACCGCGCCAAGACCAAGCACGGCAACTACAACGCCTGGCTGGAGGCGCACGGCGACGACTACGACTACTTCGCCTCCGTCGACACCGACCACGTGCCGCTGCCGAACTACCTGGAGCGGATGCTCGGCTTCTTCCGCGACCCGGACGTCGGCTTCGTCATCGGTCCGCAGGTCTACGGCAACTACGACAACCCCGTCACCAAGGCCGCCGAGTCCCAGCAGTTCCTCTTCCACGCGCTCATCCAGCGGGCCGGCAACCGCTACGGCTCGCCGATGTTCGTGGGCACCTCCAACGCGGTGCGGATCAAGGCGCTGAAGCAGATCGGCGGCCTGTACGACTCGATCACCGAGGACATGGCGACCGGGTTCGAGATCCACCGCCACAAGAACCCGGCGACGGGACGCAAGTGGCGCTCGGTCTACACCCCGGACGTCCTCGCGGTCGGCGAGGGCCCCAACGCCTGGACGGACTTCTTCACCCAGCAGATGCGCTGGTCCCGAGGGACGTACGAGACGATCCTCAAGCAGTACTGGAAGGGCTGGTACTCGCTGCCGCCGAGCAAGCTCTTCAACTACACGATGATGATCATCTTCTATCCGATGTCGGCCCTGAACTGGATACTGGCCGCCCTGAGCTGCATGCTCTTCCTCGGCGCGGGCGCCTCGGGCGTGAACATCGACCCGGTGGTCTGGCTGATGCTCTACGGCAACGCCTCCGCACTCCAGATCGGCCTCTACGTCTGGAACCGCCGCCACAACATCTCGCCGCACGAGCCCGAGGGCTCCGGCGGTGTCGCGGGCATGGTCATGTCGGCCCTGTCGGCGCCGCTGTACGCCAAGGCGCTGATCGACTCCATGCTGCGCCGCAAGAGCAAGTTCGTGGTCACGCCCAAGGGCGACTCGGCCAGCCCGGACACGCTGTTCGGCACCTTCCGCTACCACTGGTACTTCATCGTCATCTTCGGCACGTCGATCGCCGTCGGCTTCGTCTACGGCCACTCCCACCCCGCGATGATCATCTGGGCGACGTTCGCGCTGCTGATCACCGCGTCGCCGATGTTCGCGTGGCGGTACATGCTGCGGAAGGCGAAGAAGGCGGGCGGGACGGGCGGGGCGCACGCGGCGACGGCGGACACGCCGGACGCGTCGGCCCCCGCGCCGGCACCGGCTCCCCCGGCGCCCTCGCCCGTCCCGGCCGCCGAGCCGCGCGACGCGGTGCCCGCGCAGAGCCACGCCCCGCAGGGCCACGCCCCGCAGCAGCGCCCGAGCTGGGCGGGGAACGGTGGCGACGACCAGACCATGCAGATCGCCCTCGGAGGACTGGGCGGACTTGGGGGACGTAAGGAATGAAGCACCAGGCCGGCCGCCGTCGTGCCCGTAGATTCGCGATAGGCACGGTGGTGGTACTCGCGCTGGCCGGGATGAACGGGCCGTGGCTGTACCGCTTCGGCACCGAGAAATACCACCAGTACAAGATCAACCAGCCGGAGTACAAGGCCGCGAACGGCCGCTGGGAGGTCATCGACTTCCCCGACGAGTACAAACAGAACACCATCCACGCGGCGCTGCTGCGCACCGGCAAGGTGCTCCTCGTCGCCGGGTCGGGCAACAACCAGGACAACTTCGACGCGAAGAAGTTCGACACCCGGATCTGGGACCCGGTCAAGGGCACGATCAAGAAGATCGACACCCCGACGGACCTGTTCTGTACCGGCCACACCCAGCTCGCCGACGGCAATCTGCTGATCGCGGGCGGCACCAAGCGGTACGAGAAGCTCCAGGGCGACGTCACCAAGGCCGGCGGCCTGATGGTGGTGCACAACGAGAACCCGGACAAGCCGATCACCCTGCCCGCCGGCACCGTGTTCAAGGGCAAGGAGAACGGCAAGACGTTCGTCTCCAAGGACCCCGTGCTGGTGCCGCGTGCCGAGAAGGTCTTCGACAAGGAGACCGGCGCCTTCCTGCGCAACGACCCGGGGCTGGGCCGGATCTACGTCGAGGCGCAGAAGAGCGGTGCGAAGTACGAGACGGGCACCCAGGACAACTACACCGTCCAGGGCCTGAAGGGCGACGACGCGAAGAACACGTACGGCATCGCGGAGAAACTCGCCCTGGACAAGAAGGACTTCCAGGGCATCCGGGACGCCTACGAGTTCGACCCGGTCGCCGAGAAGTACATCAAGGTCGACCCGATGCACGAGGCCCGCTGGTACCCGACGCTCACCACGCTCAGCGACGGCAAGGTCCTCAGCGTCTCCGGCCTCGACGACATCGGGCAGCTCGTCCCCGGCAAGAACGAGGTCTACGACCCGGACACCAGGAAGTGGACGTACACGGAGGGCACCCGGCAGTTCCCGACCTACCCGGCGCTGTTCCTGATGCAGAACGGCAAGGTCTTCTACTCGGGTTCCAACGCCGGGTACGGGCCCGACGACGTCGGCCGCGACCCGGGTGTATGGGACGTCGACACCAACAAGTTCACCAAGGTCGGCGGGCTCAGCGACGCGAACATGATGGAGACGTCCGGCACGGTGCTGCTGCCGCCCGCGCAGGACGAGAAGTACATGGTGATCGGCGGGGGCGGGGTCGGCGAGTCCCAGCTGTCGAGCGAGAAGACGCGGATCGTCGATCTCAAGGACGACGACCCCGAGTTCACGGACGGGCCGTCACTGGAGAAGGGCACGCGGTACCCGCAGGCGTCCGTGCTGCCCGACGACAGCGTGCTGATCTCCGGCGGCTCCGAGGACTACCGGGGGCGCGGCGACTCCAACATCCTCCAGGCGCGGCTGTACGACGCGGAGACCGGCGAGATGGAACGGGTCGCCGACCCGCTGGTGGGCCGGAACTACCACTCCGGGTCCATCCTGCTGCCCGACGGGCGGGTCATGTTCTTCGGCTCGGACTCGCTGTACGCCGACAAGGCCAACACCAAGCCGGGCGAGTTCGAGCAGCGGATCGAGATCTACACGCCGCCCTATCTGTACGGGGACGAGCGGCCCGATCTCTCGGGCGGGCCCCAGACCATCTCCCGGGGGGAGTCGGGGACGTTCACGTCGAAGGCGGCGGCTTCGGTGAAGAAGGTGCGGTTGATCCGGCCCAGCGCCGCGACGCATGTCACTGACGTGGATCAGCGGTCCATCGCCCTCGACTTCAAGGTCGACGGGGACAAGGTGACGGTCACTGTTCCCGAGAACAAGAACCTCGTTCAGGCCGGGTGGTACATGCTGTTCGTGACCGATGGGGACGGGGTGCCCAGTAAGGCGCAGTGGGTGCGGGTTCCCTGACGAGGTCTACGGGGTGCGGGGGGGGTGCGGGGGGGGATCAGCCTGCGGCCAGTTTCAGGGCGTAGTCGGACCACCATTGGCCTGCCTTCGGGCCGCCCTTGCATTCGCCGTCCGACTCTCCGGGGCGTTTGACCCAGAGGTAGGCGTCGACCAGAGGGTCGTCCGTGCGGGTCGTGGGGGTCTCGCCGAGGGCCCGGCCCGGGGGGTTGCACCAGCGTTCGGACTCGTCGCCCTCGGTGTAGGGGCCGTTGCCGTTGCGGCTGGTGTCTATGACGAAGTGCTTGTTCCCCACCTTCGCGGAGAGCCGCTTGCCGTAGGCGATGGAGTCCTCGGTGGAGTAGAAGTTGGAGACGTTGACCGAGAAGCCGTCGGCGCGGTCCACGCCCGCCCAGGTGAGGGGTTCGTGGATCTGGTCGGGGTCGCCCCAGCCCGCGTTGCCCGCGTCCAGGTAGACCTTGGTGTTCTTCAGCGCCTTCAGCTTGTCGACGGCGCCGCCGAGGAGGTCGTAGCGCTCCTCGTGGAACTCCTCCGGGGTGCAGCCGTCCACCAGGTGCAGGACCGCGTCCGGTTCGAGGATCACCGTGGCGGAGCGGTCGCCGATGCCCTTGGCGACGCTGTCCACGAAGGCGCGGTAGGCGTCGCCGTCGGCGGCGCCGCCCTGGGAGTACTGGCCGCAGTCGCGGTGCGGGATGTTGTAGAGGACGAGCAGCGCGGTGCGGCCGGCCTTGTCCGCGGCCTCGGTGAAGCCGCGGGCCTGTTCCTCGGGGTTCTCCGGGTTGATCCACTCCGCGGTCGGCTGCTCGGCGATGCGGCGGACCTTGGCGGCCTCGCCGTCCTGGCCGGCCTCCTCCAACTCGGCGACCTGCCGGGCGGCGGTGCCGTCCGGGTTGACCCAGAACGGGTCGGCCTCCTTGGGCTGCTGCGTGATGCCGGCCCCGGCGTCCTTGTCCCCGTCTCCCCCGTCGTCCGCAGACGAACACCCCGCGACCAGCAGTGCCGCCCCCAGCACCACCGCGGACGCGCGCGTCACGGCGAAAGTCCCGGCCCCCCTGCTGCCGTACATCCAACCCCCCTTGGGCGCACTGTTCCAGGGGTCAATCCTGACATACGGCTGTGGCGCTCACGAGGGCTCCGGGGACGTCGCCCGCAACCTGGGAACCGACCCCTAGGCCGACGCGCCCGCCCGTTCTAAGGTGGTGCGGACGGCCCGTGCTCCCGGCCGGGTCTCCCATCGCGACCTCCCGCGCAGCCGCCGGGTTACTCCCGCAGCCCGTGCGCGCGGTCGAGGACCAGCCCGGCCGGCGGCATCGGGGGAGTGGGCCGCCGGCCGGGCAGGGCCCGCGTCCGGCCGACGGACACCGGGCAGGTGTTCAGGAACCGGTTCCGGTCAGGTAGGCGGAGACCACGACGTTCGCCGTGTAGCTGTCGCTCACGCGGTCGTAGGTGCCGCCGCAGGTGATCAGCCGCAGTTCGGCGCGTCCGGGGCGGTGCTGGCCGTAGGCCCGCCGGGCGTCGAAGCCCTCGCGGGGCAGGACGGCCACGTCGTCCACGGTGAACTCGGCGACCTCGGAGTCGGTGCGGAGCACCCGGATCGTCTCGCCGGGCTTGAGGGTGCTGAGCCGGTAGAAGACGGCGGGCCGGGTCTCGGTGTCGACGTGGCCGACCATCAGCGCGGTGCCGGCCGTGCCGGGGGCGGTGCCGGCGGTCCACCAGCCGACGGTGCCGGGCCGGTCGAAGGGCGGCGGTTCGAGCGCGCCCGCGGCGTCGAGGCCGCGGCCGACCACCGGGGCGCGGACGCCGAGTCCGGGGATGTCGAGGCGCCGCGGCGGCGCCGCGTCGCCGAGCGGGGTGTGCGCGGGTGGGAGGGAGAGGTCCGGGGGCCGGCCGGCCGCCGCCATGTCGCCGGTGGCCGGCCCGGATATCCCGTTGTCGGTGGCCTCGCGGCCCCAGAGCCACAGCCCGAGGAGCAGCACCGCCCAGGCGATGCCGGTCACCAGGCGGCCGGGGGCGGAGTGCTCCTGGTCCTGGTCCTGGTCGGGCATGGGTCAGTCCGTTCCGCGGCTCCGGCGTGCGCTGCGCAGCGCCACGGCCACGGCGGCGACGCCGGCGAGGACGAGTCCGGTGACGGCGTGGGCCGTGCCCGGTCCCTCCGAGCGCGCGTCGTCGCCGGAGCCGGGGGCCTGGCCGGCGTCGCCGGGGTCGGAGGCTGCCAGCCGGGCCGCGCCGCCGCCGCCCGCGTCGACGGGGGCGACCGGTGAGGCGGCGGCCGTGGGCCGGTCCGCCGGGCGGTCGCCGGGCCGGGCGCGGTCGACGACGGTGAGGCGGCTCTCACGTTCCCGGTCGCCGCAGCGGACCTTCACGGCGTAGGCGCCGGCCTCGACCGAGGTCCGTACCCGGCCGGAGCCGACGAGCGCGCCGTCACTGCTGGCCAGGGAGAGCCGCGCGTCGGACTCGAACGCCGCCGAGACGACCACGGCCGTCTTCTCGGTGCAGTCGGGCACGCGGAGGGTGACGTCGGTGCCCGGCGCGGGCTTCGCCGGGGTCACCGAGACCCCGGCGGTGTCCCCGGTGATCCCGGTGATCCCGGTCTCCGCCGCGTGTGCCGCCGCCGGGACGAGCACCGCGCAGAACGCGCTCCCGGCACAGAGAGTGGCTTTCAGTGAGCCCATCGTGTACCTCCAGTCACTCTGGAGATTCCCCCGCCGGTCCCCCACCCGCATCCGGTGCGGGCACGTGGCTGCTCCGAACGGGGGACGAGGGCCCCGGACGGGTTTCGTGCTTAGCATGGTCGTCGCATGCTCGTTCGCAGGTCCACGCACGGCAGGAGTCCGCCCGCATGACAGAGCGCAAGCCCATCGAATCGTGGCTCACCGACATGGACGGGGTCCTGATGCACGAGGGCGTGCCGGTGCCCGGCGCGGACGCCTTCATCAAGAAGCTGCGGGAGTCCGGGCGGCCGTTCCTGGTCCTCACCAACAACTCGATCTACACGGCGCGGGACCTGCACGCGCGGCTGAACCGCATCGGCCTTGAGGTGCCGGTCGAGAACATCTGGACCTCCGCGCTGGCCACGGCGAAGTTCCTGGACACCCAGGCTCCCGGCGGCACCGCCTACGTCATCGGCGAGGCGGGGCTGACCACCGCCCTGCACGAGGCGGGGTACGTCATGACCGACACCGACCCCGACTTCGTGGTCCTCGGCGAGACGCGGACGTACTCGTTCGAGGCGCTGACCAAGGCGATCCGGCTGATCAACGACGGCGCCCGGTTCATCGCGACCAACCCCGACAACACCGGTCCGTCGCCGGAGGGCGCGCTGCCCGCGACGGGGTCGGTCGCCGCGCTGATCACGAAGGCGACGGGCAAGGACCCGTACTTCGTCGGCAAGCCGAACCCGCTGATGATGCGGACCGGGCTGAACGTCATCGGGGCGCACTCCGAGACCAGCGCGATGATCGGCGACCGGATGGACACCGACGTGCTGGCCGGTCTGGAGGCCGGGATGGAGACGTTCCTCGTCCTGACGGGGCTGACGACGAAGGACGACATCCGCCGGTACCCGTTCCGGCCGACGCAGGTCGTGAACTCGATCGCGGACCTGGTGGACCTGGTCTAGCCCGGTCTGGACCGGTCTGGACCGGTCTGGATCGGTCTGGACCGAACTGGCCGGTCTGGCCGGTCTGGCCGGTCTGCCCCCGGTCCGGTTCAGCCGCGCCGGCGGGTCAGTGCGACGGCCGTGCTTCCGGCCGCGACCAGCAGCGCGGCGAGCGCCAGGACGGCGTACGTACGGCGCTGACCGGTACCGGCGAGTTCGCGGTCCGACCCGGGGACCGAGGGGGAGGCGGAGGGCGCCGGGGACAGTGACGCGGCCGCGGTGGTCCTCGCGGACGGGCCGTCGGCCGTGATGCCGAACCGGTAGTCCTGCGACTGTCCGATCCACTCGCCGTCGCCCTCGCGGCGCTGGACGACGGCGGCGGCCGCGGTGACGTCGCCGGACCCGGTGTCCGCGGTGAAGGCCAGCCGCAGCTCGACGCTCACCGTCTGCCCGGCCGGCACGGTGAACCCGGGGAAGCCGCCGTGGTCCTCGTCGCCGTCGTCGCCGTTGCCGTCGTCGGCCAGGACGCCGATCAGCTCGTCGGCGTCCGTCTCCTCGAAGCGGACGGGGTGCCGCCGGCCGTCGCCGTCCCGGAACTCCAGGCGGGGCTGGGCGGGTTCCAGCGCGCGAGCCTGGTCGACGAGGACGACGACGGGGTGGATGCCGGAGCAGGTGCGGTCGGTGGTGTTGGTGAGGTCCAGGTACCAGGTGCCGTGACCGCCGCCCGCGGCGTAGGCACCGGGGCCGCCGTGGACCCGGGTGGTCAGCGGGAAGGTGTGGTCCTCGGGGGCGGTGCAGGCGGGGAGGGGGGCGGGTTCGTGGGGCCGTCGGGCTTCCTGGGCCGGGGAGGCGGCCGCCGGTCCGGTGAGGAGGAGGGCGGCTGCCGCCACCAGGCAGGGTGACACGGGTGCACACAGTCGCATGAACACATGAGCGTTCCGGATGCGCGCGGAGGGGTGGAGCCACTCCGTCGCCCCCTTCGAACGGGGGTACAGCGGGCGGCCGGTCGGCGCAGCGGCCCGTCTCCATGACTTTTGGCGTCATGTCGGGGCGTCACGCCGGGGTGTCATGCCTGGGCGTCACGCCGGGGTGTCGCGCCGGGGCGTCATGCCTGGGCGTCACGTCGGGGCGTCCCCTCGCCCGAACAGCGGGGCGAGTACGAGGTGGGCCGCGCCCTCCGCGATCGCCCGCTCCCCGCCCGGCGCCACCCGTACCGGTACGGCGCCGTCGCGTCCGCCCTCGCGCCGGGCCCGCGCGTCCAGCACCGCGCCGACCCCGGCGACGAACGCGTCCGGAGCGCTCGCCACCGTACGGCCGCCGAGGAGAACGAGGTCGATGTCGAGGAGTCCGGCGAGGTTGGCGGCGCCGGTGCCGAGGACCCGGGCCGCCTCGGCGAGGTCGCCGCGGGCCACAGCGGCCAGGCAGAGCGCCTCGACGCAGCCGCGCGAGCCGCAGGGGCAGGGCTCCCCGTCGAGCTGGACGACCTGGTGTCCGAACTCGCCGGCGCCCGTCCGGGCCCCCCGGTGCACCTTGCCGTCGAAGACGAGCCCGGCGCCCAGCCCCGTACCGAGGTGCAGGTACGCGAAGGAGCGCCCCTCGCCACCCCCGCCGCCCCCTCCACCCCCGCCGCCCTCTCCGCCCTCTCCGCCCTCTCCGCCCTCTTCGGTGGCGCCCGCGCCCGCGACCGCGAGGGCGAGCGCCGCCGCGTTGGTGTCCTTGTCGACGACGACCGGCACGCCGAGCCGCCGCGCCAGCGCGTCCCGCAACGGGAAGCCGTCCCACTCCGGGAACCCGGTGACCCGGTGCAGCACGCCCCGGGTGTGATCGAGGGGCCCGGGAAGCGCCACGCCGACCCCGATCTCCGGGCCCGGCGCGAGGGCCGTCACCTCGCGGGCCACGCCCGCCACCACCGCGTCGGAGCCCGCGCCCAGGTCCAGCGGGACCCGCCGCTCCCCCGCCACCGCGCCGGTGAGGTCGACGAGGACGGTGCGGAGTTCGTCGCGGTCCAGGTGGACACCGACCGCGTACCCGGCACCGGGCACCAGCCGCAGCACCGTGCGCGGCTTGCCGCCGGTGGAGGCCCGGCGCCCGGCCTCGGCGGCGAGGCCGTCCGCCCGCAGCCGTGCCGTGATCTTGCTGACCGCCTGCGGGGTCAGCCCCGTCCGCTCGGCGAGCTCCAGCCGGCTGATGCCCTCCGTCCCGGCCGCCCGCAGCAGGTCGAGCACCGCCGCGGCGCTGCGACCGCGCGGCGCGAACTGTCCGCCGCCCTGGCCGTTCATCCTGTTCACGCCCCCATTCTCCCTCCTGCTTGCACTTTGGCAACACGGTTGCCAAAGTGGGCCGTATGACTGGTACTGGTACCCCTCCCGGCAGCCCTGGCAGCCCCCTCCGTGTCGGCCTCGTCGGCTACGGCCTCGCGGGCTCCGTCTTCCACGCCCCGCTGATCGCCGCCACCGAGGGACTCGTCCTGGACTCGGTGGCCACGTCCAGCCCGGAGCGGCAGGAGCAGGCCCGCGCCGAGTTCCCGGACGTCCGTTTCGCCGCGCGCCCCGACGAGCTGTTCGAGCGCGCCGACGAACTGGACCTGATCGTCCTCGCCTCCCCCAACAAGACCCACGTGCCGCTGGCGACCGAGGCGCTCAAGGCGGGTCTGCCGGTCGTCGTGGACAAGCCGCTGGCGGGCACCGCGGCCGAGGCCCGCGACCTGGCGACGCTGGCCGAGGAGCGCGGCCTGTTCCTCTCCGTCTTCCAGAACCGCCGCTGGGACAACGACTTCCTCACCCTGCGCAAGCTCATCGCCGAGGGCGCGCTGGGCGACGTGTGGCGGTTCGAGTCGCGGTTCGAGCGGTGGCGGCCGCAGCCGAAGGGCGGCTGGCGGGAGTCCGGCGATCCGGCAGAGATCGGAGGTCTCCTCTACGACCTCGGCAGTCACGTCGTCGACCAGGCCCTGGTCCTCTTCGGTCCCGTCACCCAGGTCTACGCGGAGTCGGTCGTCCGGCGCACGGGCGCGGAGGCCGACGACGACACGTTCCTGGCGCTGACGCACGCGAACGGCGTCCGTTCCCACCTCTACGTCTCCGCCACCGCCGCGCAGCTCGGCCCCCGCTTCCGGGTGCTCGGCTCGCGGGCCGGCTACGTCAAGTACGGCCTCGATCCGCAGGAGGCGGCGCTGCGCGAGGGCAAGCGGCCCGGACGCGGCTGGGGCGAGGAGGACGCGTCGCTGTACGGCCGTGTCGGCGCCGGGGAGTCCCCGCTGACCGGCGGCGGACGCGTCGAGCCGACGCTGCCGGGCGACTACCCCGCCTACTACGCGGCCGTCGCCGAGGCCCTGCTGCGCGGCGGCCCGAACCCGGTCGGCGCCCGGGAGGCCGCCGCCGCCCTGGACGTACTGGAGGCGGCCCGGCGTTCGGCCCGCGAGGGAACGGCGGTGGCACTGTGACCCGCCCCGACCGTCCCCTCACCCCGAAGTCGGCCCCCGACCCGACTCCCACCCTGGGGGAGCTGGAGGCGCAGGAAAGCCACCTCGTCTTCCCCCGTTTCACCCACGACGACGCCTGGGCGCTGGGCTCGCTCCTGGTGGAGCTGGCCCGGGAGCGCCAGGCGCCGGTGGCGATCGACATCCACCGGGCGGGCCAGCAGCTCTTCCACGCGGCGCTGCCGGGTTCGGTGCCGGACAACGACGCCTGGATCGCCCGTAAGCGCCGGGTGGTGGAGCGGTACGGCTCGGCGTCGTACCTGGTGGGAGCCCGGTTCCGGGCGAAGGGCTCGACCTTCGAGGACTCCTCCCGCCTCGACCCCGACACCTACGCGGCGCACGGCGGGTCCTTCCCGATCACCGTCGAGGGCGTGGGCGTGATCGGCGCGGTGACGGTCTCCGGTCTGCCGCAGCTCCAGGATCACCGCCTGGTGGTGGAGGCGCTGGAGCGGTTTCTGGGGAAGGGAAAGGGAAAGGAGCAGTGATCACACCCGCGTGACCACGGCACACCACCGGAGGGATCGGGACCACCGATGAACGACACGACGGCTGCCCTGAAGGAATCGCTGAAGGAATCGGTCGGACGCCACGGCATCTGGAACACGGCCCTGCGGGCCGAGGACGAGGAGGGGCGCGGCGCACGCGCCGAGGCCGCGGCGGAGCTGGAGGAACTCGGTTTCGGCGCCCTGTGGCTGGGCGGCAACAGCGACGCCCGGCACGCCGCCCCGCTGATCGAGGCGACGTCGCACATCGTCGTCGGCACCAGCATCCAGAGCATCTGGGAGCACCCGGTGGCCGAGACCTCCGCGCGCTTCGCCGAGCTGGAGGTGGCCCACCCCGGCCGCTTCCTGCTCGGTCTGGGCGTCAGCCACGGCCCCATGGTGAAGGGGTACGACCGCCCGTACTCGACGATGGTGGAGTACGTCGACGGCCTCGACGGCGCCGGGCTGCCGGCGCACCGCCGGGTCCTGGCCGCGCTGGGCCCGAAGATGCTGGAGCTGTCCCGGGACCGGGCCGCGGGCGCGATCCCGTACCTGGTCACGCCCGAGCACACGGCGAAGGCCCGGTCGGTCCTCGGGGACGGTCCGCTCCTCGCCCCGGAGTTCAAGGTGGTCCTCGACGCCGACCCGGCGCGGGCGCGCGCGACGGCCCGCGCGTACCTCTCGGGCTACCTGAAGCTGCCGAACTACACCAGGAACTTCCTGCGGCTGGGCTTCAGCGACGAGGACGTCACGGGTGGCGGCAGCGACCGCCTGATCGACGCGGTCTTCGCGTGGGGCGACGAGGAGACGGTCCGCCGCCGTGTCGAGGAGTTCCACGAGGCGGGCGCGGACCATGTGGCCCTCCAGCTGGTCCAGGAGAACACCCCGCTGCCGAGGGAGGGCTGGCGCCGCCTCGCGTCCCTACTGGCGTGAGCGGAACGCCCCGGTAAGGGGCGCGGGGAACTGCGCGACAAGCCACGACGCCGCCGCAGCCACACAAGTACCCGCGCCCCGCGGATCGCCTAGGCGTCCTTCAGCTCCTGCCGCTGCCGCCCCAGCCCCTCGATCTCCAGCTCGACGACGTCCCCGGCCCGCAGATACGGCTTCGGCTCGGTCTGCCCCATGGCCACCCCCGCCGGCGTCCCGGTGTTGATGACGTCACCGGGATAGAGCGTCATGAACTGACTGACGTACCGCACGACTTCGGCGACCGGGAAGATCTGCTCCGCGGTCGTCCCGTCCTGCTTCAGCTCCCCGTTGACCCACAGCCGCAGCCGCAGGTCCTGCGGGTCCGCCACCTCGTCGGCGGTCACGAGCCACGGCCCGAGCGGGTTGAACGTCTCGCAGTTCTTCCCCTTGTCCCAGGTCCCGCCGCGCTCGATCTGGAACTCCCGCTCGGAGACGTCGTGCGCGACGGCATACCCGGCGACGTACCCGAGCGCGGCCTCCGCGGACTCCAGGTAGCGGGCGGTCCGCCCGATGACGATCGCCAGCTCCACCTCCCAGTCGGTCTTGGTGGAGCCGCGCGGCACGAGCACGGTGTCGTACGGCCCGACGACGGTGTCCGCCGCCTTGAAGAAGACGACGGGCTCGGCGGGCGGCTCGGCCCCGGTCTCCCGGGCGTGGTCGTGGTAGTTCAGCCCGATGCACACGACCTTGCCGATCCGGCCGACCGGCGGCCCGATCCGCAGCCCCGTGGCGTCCAGGACGGGCAGCTCCCCGGCGTCGGCGGCGGCCCGTATCCGGGCGAGCGCCGCCTCGTCGGCCAGGAGCGACCCGTCGATGTCCGGCACCACGCCCGACAGGTCGCGCAGGGTCCCGTCGGTGTCGAGCAGCGCGGGCCGCTCCGCCCCGGTCGTACCGACTCGCAGCAGCTTCATGTTCCCTCTCCCTCGCTCGCGGGCAGCCCGTCCGACGGCGCGGACCCGGGTGCGGCGGGCCTCGTCACCCATCGGAGGACTGGTCGATCCTCCAAGGTCGCGTTCGGGTACGCAATACCCGGTTCACGTACTGGACCGCAGGCGGTTCTCGGTCGGGGGAATCGGGCGGTTCACCGGTACAGGACGGCCCGTTCGACGACCCCCCAGGCGGTGCTGGTGGCGATGTAGAGCGCGGCGGCGAGCGGGACGACGGCCACGGTGACGAGGGTGAAGAAGGAGAGGAAGGGCAGGCCCTTGGCCAGCACCCCCGGCGTCTGCGCCGGCAGCTCCCGCTGTGCGGCTGCGGCGCGCCGCCAGGAGAACGTGGCGACGGCCGCGACGCACGCGAACAGCGCCACGTAGACGAGTCCGGCCCCGCCGAAGAGTCCGCCGTCCGCGAGGGCGTCGGCCCACCGCCCGCCGAGCGGCGCGTCGAACAGCCGGTGCGCCAGCAGCCCGTTGGGCTGTCCGCCCACGGAGGAGCTGGAGAAGAGGTGGTAGAGGAGGAAGAAGGCGGGGAGCTGGCAGAGGCCGGGCAGCAGGCCGGAGAGCGGCGACACCCGCTCCGCGCGGTGCAGTTCCAGCACCGCGCGCTGGAACCTCTCGGGGTCGCGCGCGTGGCGACGCCGCAGCTCCGCGATGCGCGGCCGCAGCGCCTCTCGCGCTTTCTGCCCCCGGACGGCGGCGCGGGAGAAGGGATGCACGAGGAACCGTACGAGTGCGGTGATCAGAACGATGGCGGCGGCCGCGGCGCCGGCGCCGAACAGCGGCTGGAGCAGGCCGGCGAGGCCGTCGACCAGCGAGGCGAGAGTGGACATGGTGAGGGAACCCTCCGGGGGTCTCGTCGTACCGGGTGAGGTGGATACGGCGGGACGACGACCGGCGGGGACGCGTCAGTGGGAGATGTGCCCCAGCTCGGTGGCCGTCGGGAGGGCGTGTCCGGGCGCTCGGGGCCGGCGGCGGCCCGCGGCGTCGGGGTCGCGTTGCGGCAGGAAGGCGGTACGCCGGTCCCGGTCGCGGATGGCCGTACGGACCCGGGTGGGCGGCACGAGGGGCACGGAACGCGCGGCGACGAGGGCACACAGGGCGGTCGCGGCGAGCGCGACGGCGACGGCGGAGGCGGCGGCGGTGACGGAGAGGATCCCGTCGCCGAAGGGGGCGTAGGTCGCGAAGAAGACGGTCAGCACGGCGACGATCCGGAGCCAGGACCACTCGCGTGCCCACTCGCGTGCCCACTCGGGTGCGCGCCCGTGTGCACACCCGTGTGCCCACTCGCGTGTCACCACGAGCCCCCTCCCCGTCGTCCCTGTCGCTTCCGCCCTCCCGCCTTTTATACCGGACCCTCGCCGTTCCCCTCGGTCAGGGGAAGGGCCCACCGGCTTCTCACCTTCGTCAGCGGGCGGCAGTACGGTGTCCCCCATGCGCCCCGACACGCCTGCCGAGAACGTCGACCACACCGCCGAAGCGGCACGCCTGGAGCGGACCGCCGGCCTGTACCCCGAGGACGCCGAAGCCCTGCTGCTGCGGGCCGCGGCCCATCTGGAGCTGGCCGGGGACCGCCCCGCCGCGACCAAGCTCTACGACCGCCTGCTCGCCTCCGGCGGGACCCTGGAGAACCCGTCCCTGGTCCGCGCCCTCAAGGCGTCCAACCTCTGGGAGTACGGCCACGAGGCCGAGGCCCGCGCCATCATCGACGGCGTCCGCGCGGCGTCCCCGGCCGATCCGGCCCCTTGGATCATCGTCGCGGAGGCCCTGGAGTCCCACGACGAGCTGGAGGCGGCCCACGAGACGTTCACGCAGGCCGCGCGGATGCTGCTGGCCGACGCGCCGGAGCCGCCGCGCCCCACCCACCCCCTCCTCTTCGGCCGCCACCGCGTCCGCCGCATGCTGGGCCTGGACCACGACGACTGGGACACCCTGGCGGACACCCTGCACTCCATGCCGGTCACCCTGGACGAACTCCACGACCCCAAGCGGGTCTGGTCCCTCGGCTCCGACAACCCGGCCGAACTGGAGGCGGAGATCTCCCGCCTCCGCGCGGAACTGGGCGCGTACCGCGAGGCGCTGTCCCGCCCGTTCCCGGTGGCGATGCTGCACTGGCCGTCGGAAGAGCTGACAGAACTCCTGTCGGTGTACCCGTCCCTCTCATCTGAGTACCCGTCCTACGAGCGGCACCTGGCCTCGATAGAGGAGTCCCTGCGCGAACTGGAGTCCTCGGGCACCCGCAACCTGGGCGTGGTCCAGGGCACGGTCCCGTCCTACGAGGCCTTCGCAGCCTCCGAGGGCACGACCCCCGACGACCCGTCACTCCTCCCCCAGTACGCGACGACGCTGGGCGCGCGGGGCCGAGCGGTCAGCTGGCCGCCGCAGCGGGGGGCGGGGTGTTGGTGTGGGTCGGGGCGGGTTTATGGGGAGTGTCATGGGGTGGCCTCGACGCCTGAACGGTGACCTTTCGAGTCGGTGCCTGCGAGGAGCACGTCCGCTTCAGCGAGAACTCACGTGCCGTCGCGCCTCACTGATCACGTCATGTGCGTCGACACCGTAAACGGCGGACTCACGAAGCGTTCTCCAAGTCCTCCGGTACGTGTCGACGCTCGCCTCGTCGTCGATCCACAACTCCGCATGCCAGTTCTCGACGATCACTTGTCGGTCGTCATAGATCCAGAAAGCGGTGGCCGCAGGAATCTTGAGCGTGCCGGACAGCGGAATGATCCCCAGTTCGACCGTATCCAGGCCGATGGCTCCCGAGAGGCGATCGAGTTGGGCTGCGAGCACCGACGGCGGACAGACCAAGGAGCGGAGGGCGGCTTCCCACATGATGAGGTGGAAGCGCTTCGAGGAGTTGTACAGCGCTTCCTGCCGCTTCATGCGGGACCGCACCGCTTCCTCGGTATCACGCGGCGATCGCTGCAGTTCGGCATAGCGCGTGAAGATCGACCGGGCGTAGTCCGGAGTCTGAAGGATCCCGAAGATCGTGGACGACTCCCAGCCGTGGAAGACCGAGGCATCGGCGTGAGCGCTCAGGTGGGTGTCTTGAACCGCCTTGTGCCCCGAGGCCAGCTGTCGCCGCCATGACCGGATGTGCGACTCGAAACCGCGAAGGCGTGCGACCAGTTCGTCGTACGCCTCCGACTGGCCAGTCCCCTCCGCCCACTTGTGCAGGTCGTCGGGCGTCGGCGTCTGTTTGCCGTTCTCCAGCCTGCTGACCTTGGACTTGTTCCACCCGTACTGCCCGGCGAGCTCGGCACCGCTGAGCCTGCCCCCGGGGGCGGAGAGCCGGAGTTCACGCAGCCGCACACCAAGTGCTTCTCGTGCCTGCTGGTAGTCCGTACTCACCGGTACACACCTGCCTTACTCCTCCCCGACGGTCAGCCGGGCCGCGAACTTCTCGTAGGGCGCGGCATGATGCAGCGCCGCGTCACGCACCATGACGTACCGAAGCACCGCAGCGGGCTCCGTGATCAACTCGACGCTGATCAGGTGATCAGTGTCGTCGAAGTTCAGCAGCGCGACCAGCCGTGAATCGAAGATCCAGAAATCATCGGCGGGCAGACTGAGACGGCTGGCATCCCGTCGCCACAGATTGTGGATTGTCTCTCCCACGGCGCTGTTACGGCGGGCGTTGTCAAGCAGGTAGAGCTGGCCGCTCGTAGGCGGCTCGTCGACTACGCGTACACGCTCGAACCGCTTTCCGAGAGCCACCTGCTCACGCCGTTCCTCGCACCATTGCGCGTCGGCTCCGGCCCAGTCGACGAGCTCGCCACGCATGAACTGGGCGTAGGTATCGGTGAGCTCGTCCGATGCGTAGCGGCGGCGCGTCTCCAGTCGCCAGGCGGTGTGCTGGAACTGCGTGAATAGCTGGTCGAATTCGTCCAGCCCGATGAGGTCAGGCTCCCGGACCACCTCCTTCGGGCCGAAGTCGACCAGCAACTCACGGGGCACCACGATGGGCACCTCACCCTCGTCCAGGTGACGAAGTTGTGCGATGTCGCCCGGGTCGGTGAGTGCGGGGCCGTGGATGATGACCTCGCCCGTGTCGAGGTCATCATGAATGGACGGGCACCCGTTCACGCCGCTGCCCGTGCCGGTGAAACGCAGTCGTCGGGTCATGATCGTGTCCTTCCTGCGAAGCGTGGCTTTCCAAGCTTCCCCTCGATCGACACCCGGTGCGCCTGTCTCGCTACACCCCCACAAGCAACCTCGCGCAACCTCTTCACCGAGCTGTGCAACTCCTCGCAACTCCTCTGGTGGCCCGTCGGGACTGACTCCTACGGTCGCGTCAGCGCTGGAACACACCACGAAGGAGCAGCACATGACCGTCACACTCGAGCGACCCGCGAGCCTCTGCACCCGGGACCCGCAGGCACTTCTCAACGACGTCCAGCCGCACATCCAGCACCTGACGATCAACGTGCTGGACAGCGGAATGACCATCTGGGACCGCGAGGTCGCCTTGCTGCTGCGCGATCACTCCATGGTCCGCGACATGGCCGAACGCATCCTCGGCAACGCCGTCATGTACACCATCGGCTGCATGGAGCACCCGGAGGTCCACCTGGGCGTCGGCAAACTTGTCGACATCGGCGTGCACCAGCTCATCCTCGACACGCCAGTGTGGTGGGCTCTGTGCGGCGTGTACAACGAGGGCCGCTACAAGCACCACGCCCCGTTCATTGAGCGCCGCCGCGACGGCCTGTGCCTGCGCACGGGGGACTTCCTGAAGTCCATCGGCTTCGATGTCGACGAGGAGCTATGGGCCATCGACGGCGCGGATTGCTCGCCCTGCGACAACAAGGTCCCCGACAGCCACTGAACCGCCCTACCCTGGCCCCTGTCCTCGATGCCCGAAGGACGGGGGCCGGCTCCTGCATGAAGGACGTACCTTGCCCGCACAGCACGACATCGCCGCCGAGACGGAACTGTGGGACGCCTACGCCGCTTCCGCCTTCAAGGACGACGCGGAGCCCGGCTTCTGCTGGACCCAGTACGCCGGTCACGGCCCCGGCCCAGAACTGCTCGGTGACCCACGCTCCGTCCTGGAGATCGGCTGCGGTACTGGCCGCGCCCTGGCCCATCTCGCGCAGCGGGGCATCACCGCCCGGGGCGTCGACCTGTCACCGCTGATGGTCGAGAAGGCCACGGCCAGGTGGGCCGACACCGGCGCGGAGATCGCGCGCGCCGAGGTCCTCGACTACTTGACCGACCACTCGGAGACGTACAACGCCGTCTACTCAATCTTCGGCGCGGCCTGGTTCACCAATCCCGGCCGCCTCTTCCCCCTCGTCCGCCAACGACTCACTCCCGGCGGCACCTTCGTCTTCTCGCAACCGCCCGCCATCCCGGGCGCGTACGGGCCACAGGGCATGTACAAAGGCGGCTTCGCGGGCAAGGCGATGTTCACGTATCGCTACAGCTACCGGCCGGCGGTGTGGGAGCGGCTGCTCACCCGGGCGGGCTTCGCGGAGGCCGAGGCGCGGGTGATCGAGGCGCCTCAAGCTGGGCACATCGGGACGTTGGTGGTGCGGGCGGTAGCTTCGTGATCAATCGGCAGGCGACAGTTCAGACACCGCGCGGTCTTTGATCGCACGTCATCGAGTCAGGTGCAGACTGCTTCTGACCCTTCCGAGGACCCGCCTCCTGCAGACATAGAGGACTTATCTGTTCACCTCAGATAACAGGCGCCACTATGTCCCACCTTTGCAGTACCGTCACACTTATTGACTGTTCTGATGGGGCGCCCAGCAACGGCCTGCCCTGACCTGTGTGCACGCGAGGAAACCATGCCCTACCAGCCCGGTTCCGTCTGGCAGTACGACGTCCCCACGACTGGCAGCGCCCACCTGCCCCCAGACGCCGGGTACGGGAAGGCACTGACGAATCAGGGCTATGGCTTCGAGGTGGCCGTTGCCGACCTCATCGACAACTCGATCGACGCCCAGGCTGACACGGTTGTTGTGCACTTCCTGCGCGACGCTGACCGCATCCTGACTCTGCTGGTCATCGACAACGGCCATGGTATGGACGACGCCCGGCTCGATGCCGCCATGACTGTGGGTCGGCGCAGGGACTACGGGGATACGGCGCTCGGCATGTACGGGACGGGCCTCAAAGCCGCATCACTGTCCCACGCCTCTTCACTGACGGTCGTCAGCCGCACGAAGCGCAGCCGTGCAGCGGGGCGCCGCCTCACAGCAGAGGGCATAGAAGACGGATTCCGCTGCGACACCGTAGATCCCCTTTACGCTCAGGATCTGGTGGACCGCTACGACGGAATCATCGAGTGGCACGGCTCAGTCATCCGCTGGGACCAGGTCCGCGCCTTCGAGACAGTGGCTCGCGGTCAGAGTGACCAGTACTTGTCCAAAGCGATCGCTCGTCTGGAAACTCACCTTGGCCTCTATCTGCACCGATTCCTGCAGCGCGGGCTCAAGATTGACATTGCCGTCTGGGACGTCAGCGCCGGGGAGGGCGTGCTCGGTGAGGAGGTGGACCACATCGCCGTGGAGCCACTGGACCCGTTCGGCTACAAGGTGCCGGGGAGGGCGGAATACCCGCGCCAGTTCGTTGCCCCTGTTGAAGGGGCCGGGGACGTCACCCTGAGCGCTCACATCTGGCCTGCGAAGTCGAAACAGGCCGGATTTCGGCAGATCGGCGCCCTGGCCGAGCGACAGGGCTTCTACTTCTACCGCAATGACCGCCTCGTCCAAGCTGGCGGATGGAACGGCTTGCGCAACCCAGAAGCCCACTTGGCTCTCGCCCGCGTCGCCGTCGACCTGCCATCCCACGAGAACGGTGTCTTCAGTCTCGATGTGAAGAAGGAACACATCACCGTCACCCCGGCTTTCACGCTAGGTGTCGAGAAGGCAGTGGACTCTTGCGGAGCCAGCGACTTCCACACGTACCTCAGCGACGCAGAGAGCGCCTACAGAGACGGCTCCAAGCGCACAGAGATCGTCCGTCGGCAGGTCACCCCTCCAGGCAAGGGACTGGATCCGAAAATCAAGCGTGTCATCAAAGAGGAGCTTCCTGAGAAGCCAGGCGAAGAACCGATCGCCCTCAACTGGGCTTCTCTGCCCGGTGATCGCTTCTTCGAACTGGACCGGGACAACAACTCCATCTTGCTCAATCGCGACTTCCGGGACGATTTCAATGACGGGCGGCGTGGCGGCGCCAACGATGCCCCAGTGACGAAGACACTGCTCTACCTGTTGCTAGAGGACTGCTTCGGTCTAGGCCGGTGGGAACGGACGCGTCAGGACCGCGTGGATTACTGGAACACCATTCTTCTTGCGGCCGCACAAGCCCATCGCGAGAGGCGCGATCGAGCCGCCTCCTGACGCATCACTCCCCTCTCATCATCGAAGCTCAATGACTGAGGACTTTTCGTGACCAGCAACCAAACTGAAGTGCTTCTGGAAGTGCATTCCTCTGCACTAGCCGGCATGGCTCATATGCCCCGCCACTTCGAGCGTTGGGCTGCACTAGCGGCAGATGAGTACCATCCCGATGCTGACCTAAGTGAAGAGTATTTCCGTGAACTTCTTGCGAGCGGACACGAAGCACTCGTCTCCCTTTGGAGTCGGCACCTCACCGCGTGGGACTTCGCCGAGGAATCGCAGTGGTCCGCTCATACTCAGGCCAGGACGGACGAACGGCGTACCGTCATCTATGGACGCCTCCGCTTTGGCAGCGACCTGTGCAAAGCCCTGGACGTTGCAGTGCCCGTGGCCAAGGTACCTGGCGCCACAGTGATCACCCGTGACTTCACGCCCTGGTACACACGGGAGCGCGCGGCCGCGCGCTCCTACTATTGGGAGTCCTATGAACAGAAGCTGCGCGACAAGGGCTGGTCAGACGCAGCGGTCGCCAGCCTTGACGAAGCCAGCCGCGCCGTCGTCGAGCGTTTGAACGACCCTGAGCAGCCGACCGCCCGACAGGCGAAGGGCTTGGTCGTCGGTTACGTGCAATCCGGCAAGACAGCCAACTTCACAGGCGTCGCAGCGAAGGCGCTCGATGCTGGCTACCGACTGGTCATCGTCCTTGGCGGCACCCTCAACCTGCTGCGCGCCCAGACGCAGCGCCGCCTGGACATGGAACTGATTGGCCAGGAAAACATCCTCCGGGGAGCTGATCCGTCGGACATCGACTCGCTCGTGGGGGTGGACTACGTGGGCGACGATGATGACTGGCCGCGGTTCGTACGGCACGGCGGCCGGCCGTCAGTGCTCGGAGCCTTCGACATTGAGCGTCTGACTACTCGCGACAACGACTACAAAAGTCTGGCCCAAGGCATCAGGGCCCTGGAGTTCGAGAAGCGCGACCCGACCCGCCCACTGTGCGATCCGGCGAACCTCCACCATGCTGCGGCCAGAGTACTCGTCGTCAAGAAGAACAAATCTGTACTGACGAAGCTCGTCAAGGACCTGAAGCAGATCCACGGCATCCTGGGTGAACTCCCAGCTCTCATTATCGACGACGAGTCGGACCAGGCTTCAGTCAATACAACGGACCCCAAGAAATGGGATCGCGGCAGCGTGGAGCGCACCGCCATCAACGGACTGATCTCACAACTCCTGAGCCTCCTGCCGCGGGCCCAGTACGTCGGATACACGGCGACTCCCTTCGCCAACGTGTTTGTCGACCCCGGAGATGCAGAGGACATCTTCCCCAGCGATTTCTTGATCTCCCTTCCTCGCCCAACCGGCTACATGGGGGTCCAGGAGTTCCACGACTTGAACTCCTCCGTGCCAGCGCATGAGCGTACGCACGCCAACTCCCAGGAGAAGGCTCACGTTCGCGGAATCTACGATTCGACCGGCGACCGCCTGCAAGAAGCGATGGACGCGTTTGTGCTGTCCGGTGCGCTGAAACTGTTCCGGGCGGATCACGGTGTACCCGACGGGCCCTTCCGCCACCACACAATGCTGGCTCATGCATCCGTACGAAAGGACGATCACGCGGATCTCGCCTTGCGCATCAACTCGATGTGGCATGAAGCGGGGTACAACTCAACAGCCGGGCATAACCGGCTTGCTGAGCTGTGGGCCGCAGATTTCGCTCCGGTGGCACATGCGCGTGCGGCAGAACTGCCAGCGCCCGACTCCTACGCACAACTTCGTCCGTACGTGAACCGTGCCCGGCAGCTGATCGGTTCCGGAGGACAGCCCGTCATCGTCGTCAACGGGGACACCGACCGCTACTTCGATCAGCTTGACCTGGACTTTGACCGGACGCCACACGTCTGGAAGATCCTGGTGGGCGGAACAAAGCTCTCTCGCGGCTTCACCGTGGAGGGCTTGACGGTCACCTACTACCGACGCACCACGCAGCAGGCGGACACGCTGATGCAGATGGGCCGGTGGTTCGGTTTCCGGCCGGGGTACCAGGACCTCGTACGCCTCTACATTGGACGCGAGGAGCCGTTCGGGCGGGACAGAACGGCTGATCTCTACGAAGCCTTCGAGGCGATCTGCCGGGATGAGGAGACATTCCGCGAACAGTTGGCCCAGTACGCCGTCATGGTCGACGGCGAGCCCCAAGTGACACCGATGCAAGTACCCCCACTGGTGGCACAGCACCTGCCGTGGGTGAGGCCGTCGGCGCGCAACAAGATGTTCAACGCCGAGCTCGTGGAGATAAGGTCGCCAGGCCGCCCGATCGAACCTGCGTCGTACCCCCTCAGCGGTGCGGCGTTGACGCGGAACACCGAGCGCTGGCGACCCGTACTGGCCAGGCTGGGAGCGGACTCCACCGTCTTCTCCAACCCCCCGGACGAGTCGAGCTCACTTGCCCGCAGCTTTGAAGCACTGACGGGCAGAATCTCGCACCAGGACCTCGTAGCCGTACTGGCGCAGTTGGAGTGGGAGCGCCCTGGCCACTTCGATCCCCACCTGATGTACCTGCGTCAGCTTGACGGGACCCTTGCCACAGTCAATGACTGGCTCCTAGTATCACCGCGCCTCACATCGAACCAACGGATCCAGGCCAGCGTCGCCGGCTCCGTCCCCCTGTCCCTCGTCCGACGGACCAGGCAGACAGGGAAGACATCATTCGGACGCATCGCCAGTGTTGAGCACCGAGCGGCTGCACAACGGCTGATCAATGTAGCCGCCGCACCTGAGAACGGCTCTCGCAAGGCAGACAGCGAGATCGGAAGGTCAACGGGTGTCGCACTGCTGTACCCAGTGATCGAGGGTGACAACCGCGTCGACGTCCTGAACGCTGTACGTGGCGGCGGGGCCGACCCGTCGAAGGTGGTGCTGGCCTTTACTCTCATTCCCCCGGTGTCGGCTGTCGACGCAGACCGCCGCCTGGTCCGGTTCCGCGCACGTGACTCCCGGCACGGGGATGACGCTACTATCCCAGTCGCTGCATCATAGGGGGACGTAATGCTGCCTTTTGACATCCGCGCTGCACAGAACATCACAGTTTCTGCGGAACTGGAGAACGACACCGAGCTGCACCGGGTACACGCGGCGCTGATCCGTATGGATCCCGCAGGGGAGCGGTTCGCTGCGGTGCTTCGGAACACTATTGATCAGTTACTCAATGGTGAAGTGACAGGGCGCTATGACTGGAAGACCCTCTATAAGACCGAACGCACTCACGCCGGCACACTGGTTGAAATCAACCTGCAACGCGAGTTCATTTTTGACGACGGCGCAGTGATGGACTACCGCATCGACGGCATCGAGGTGGATTGCAAGTACTCCCAAAAATTTGGCGGATGGATGATCCCCCCGGAATCCATGGGACATCTATGCCTTCTCGTCTGGGCTGACGACTATTCCAGCTGCTGGAGCGCTGGCCTCTTTCGCGTGCGGAGCGACTGGCTGAATAGGGGCACCAACCGTGATGCCAAGCTGACCTTGAAGGCCGCATACCGGGAAGATAAGGTGCGCTGGATTTGGCGTAACGCGCCACTTCCCGAGAACGTACTGCTGCATATGAGCCCGCAGGACCGGGATGCGGTCTTCGCCTTGACATCGGGCCAGCAGCGCCTGAACGAACTGTTCCGCCGCGTACAGGGCCGCCCCATAGCCCGGAACGTCGTGAGGACCGTAGCCCAGCAGAAGGACTACATGAAGAGGGTGCGCGGAAACGGTGGCTCCAGGTCAGCGCTGAAGCCGGAAGGCATTCTGATCATGGGTGACTACGACAGTCACCGTGATGTCGCGCGGCAACTCCGGCTTCAACCGCCTCGTGAAGGCGAGTTCATCAGCCAGCGCGTCGCCAGGCGGCAGCATCGGCATGGCGATGCTCCGTGCGCGGTGCTCGACGGACAGGCCTGGGTCAAAGCCACTGCCGAAGACGATCCCGATGAGGCACCGTCACTACCCTCACATAAACGTTAGCGAAGACAGCACTCATGAGCGCATCCTTTGCAACCCAGGTTCTGGGCTGGCGAAAGCTCAAGAACTCCGAGAAGTTCGTACCCAACAGCGCCGACAGCGACAGCCGCGTATCGACGGAACTAGCACGCATAATTCTCGAAAAGCTCGGAGTTCCCCACAACCAGATTATCGAAGGCGCCCCAGATAATATGGGACCAGAGTTGGAAAGGAAGGTGAAAGACAATTTGTCAGAGTCACTTAACCTAGCCGACCCTTCTCGCCTGTGGCACGTCGAGCGCCATCAGAAGATCTCCGGGTTCCTCCAGTATGCCCACCTGGGAAAAGTGAAAGAGATCGTGGAGGAATATCCTGTTCTCAGTGCCGATCTAGGCGTTGACTACCTGATCGACCCTGATGTGACAATCGGCGTCGAGCAGTCAGCAGACAGTTTTTCTGTGGGTCACCCGTTCCTTCATGCCGCAGTTTCATGTAAGTGGACGATCCGTTCGGACCGGGTACAAAACGTCCGGCACGAGTTCCTCCAGATGATCCGGCACCGCCGCGGGCGGCTGCCTCACTTGGTAACGGTGACCGCCGAGCCGGTCCCCTCCAGGATCGCTGCGATCGCCAGGGGTACCGGAGAAGTGGACGCCGTTTACCACGTAGCCTTCCATGCATTGCAGGAGGCTGTGGATGCCGTAGGCAGCACTCAACAACGGCGAGACCTGGGAGAGTGCATCTCGCAAGGACGTCTGCGTCCGTACGAAGATCTCGTTCCTACTCTGATTACTTGGTGAGAGTCAGGCTCCTATGAGTACGCCCTCTGACCCCCCGCCCGAGAACAGCAGCGACTGGTCGCCGCCAGAGGGATCATGGGCATCATCCGCGGCACGCCGCCGGAACATGCAAGCGATCCGGAGCCGGGACACCAAACCGGAGCGACTCATCCGCAGGCTTGTACATGCGCGAGGTTTGCGCTACAGAGTCGCTGCGAAGCCTCTGCCAGACCTTCGCCGGACCGCTGACATGGTGTTCCGGCCGGTGAAGGTGGCCGTTTTCATCGACGGCTGTTACTGGCACGGTTGCCCAGAGCACTATGTACCGCCGAAGACAAACGCCGGGTACTGGTCCGGCAAGGTAGCCCGCAACATGGCCCGCGACCGGGACACCGACCAGCGCCTCAGAGAGGCAGGCTGGACGGTGCTCCGGTTCTGGGAACACGAGCCATCAGAGGATTGTGCGGAGCGAATCACTGCGGAGGTCGAGGTGCGCCGACGGCACCCAGGAGTGAGCACGTCAGGAAACTGACCTGCCGCTCTCCTGATCACGCTCACGGGCCGCCCTGAGGACGTCGATGATGGACTTGCCTACTGCTGCGGCCACTGGCGGCGGGAATGCGTTGCCAACCTGCCGGTACTGCGCCGTCTTCTGGCCTGCAAAGTCCCATTCTGGTGGAAAACCCTGAATTATGGCGGCTTGCCGGACTGTGAGCATGGGCCCGTCTGCACCGAAGAGGTCACGGTCCTCCGACTTCTTCACGGCGCATGCCTCGATGTCATTGGCTACACCCATGCCCGAGATACCGAGCTGCTTCCAGGCGGCCTTGGCGCGGCTGGGCCCGAGGTCTGCGCCACCATGCTTCTTGGAACCACCGACCAAGGTGGGCGCGATACCGCCGCCCTTGCCTTTCAGCTCAGCATCCCGCTCGCGCGCCTTGGTGATCCAGCGCTCATAACTCCTGCGCGCCCGCTCTGCATGCGGTCCCTCGAAGTAGCGCTCGTAGCGTTCCTTCATAGACGCTTCGAGGCGTTCGGCGACACTGACGGGCTCTTCGTGCGTGGGCGTGGGCCACTCGTACTTGAGGTCCGCGAGCACGTCGTCCCTGAAGGCGACCAAGATGGCCCGGGGCCGCAGCTGCGGCACACCGAAATCGCTGGCGTCCAGCACGTCCCACCGGCAGACGGTGTACCCGAGGCCCTCTTCACGCAGAACCTGTCCATCATCTGCGCGGTAGGTGCCCCCCTCCAGTCTGGCCTTGATCCAGTCTCGGTAGTCCGAGAACTTCGGGTCCATGATTCCCCGTACGTTCTCGATCATCACGGCCCGGGGCCTCAAAGTGTCAACCAGCTCCAGCATGCGAGGGAAGAGGTCTCGCTCGTCAGCTTTGCCCAGTTGCTTGCCGGCATGCGAGAACGGAGGGCAGGGGACTCCGCCCGCCAGAAGATCCAACTCACTCGATCTGAGGAGCTCCGCACCCTTTTTCATGTCCCGGAACGGGTCGAAATCCTTGACGTCACCTTCCAGGACATCGCAGCGCTCCCTCTCCCAGGCCCATACCTCATGGCCCTCAATGTTGAGTCTGAGCGTTTCAGCCGCGTGCTGGTCGATCTCTACCAAGGCCAGGTGGCCGAAACCTGCCTGATGCAGCCCGATAGCCTGACCACCTGCGCCAGCGCAGATTTCAATTGACGTGAACGTGGGCTCCCTGCGGGCACCGGTTTCCGTCGACTCACTTGTGCGGGTCATGCCCCCTCCTTACAGCCGTACAGCGGCAGACACATTGCGCAATCCACCATCACTGAGGGTGACAGACCCCACTGACAACGAGACCTCACCAGTGTGCAACACGCCCCGCGGTTCACTGACCGCACCCTCTGACGCACCGAACACCCATACGATATTGCCTATGCGGATCCCTGCGTGGACTGAGGACGAACTTGTGCTGGCCGGAGCCCTGGTCGTGAAGAACGGCTGGCGAGAGCTCCGCACCCACGACCGGGCGGTCCATGAGCTGTCGGAACTGCTTCGGTCGCTGCCGCTCCATGAGCCGGATGCCCTGGCCCTGCCAGGGTTCCGGTCGCCGGACAGCGTTAGCCGGAAGACATCGGACTTCGCGACGAACCACGTGTCGTACGCCGGTAAGGCCACGAGGTGCGGTAAGCCCACCTTGCTCATGATCGAGGCGTTCACCCAGCGGGAGGCTGAGATGCTGCAAGCCGCGCGGGCTATCGAGGAAGGCATCGGTTCTGGGGAACTGCAGCTCATTCCCCGACAGCCTGACGAAGTCGATGACACGGGAAGTACGGCTGTCGAAGGTCGTCTGCTGGTACGCCGCGCACTCGTCCGTGAGCGCGACCCGAAGCTTCGCGCGCTGAAGATCAAGCGAGTCCAGCGAGGTGGACGCCCGCTGAGCTGCGAAGTGTGCGGCTTCGACTTCTTCCGCGTCTACGGCAGCCTGGGCCAGGACTACATTGAGATTCACCACGTCACGCCCCTTCACGTGTCGGGCAGCAGAGAGACCCGGCTGGAGGATCTTGCGTGCCTCTGCGCCAACTGTCACCGGATGTGCCACCGGAACGCTCCTGGTGAATCCTGGCGCACTCCTGAGGCCCTGCGAGAGCTGATGCGCGTTTCCGCTGCGGGCCTGCAGTAAGCCGCCGAGATCAGGCAGCACTCGCTGGCCTGCGTCACGACGAGACGCTGGGCAGACGCGCCTCGTACCGCATCTGCGCCCGGTCCAGCACGTCGTCCGCGTCCCGCCCGCGGGCCCCTAGCCAGTGGAGGAGGTCGGTGATGACCGAGATCGCCGCCTCCTCCGCCTGGGCGGCTCCCAGTCTTCCGCTGCGGAGGCGGCCGGGCACGGGCGTCGGGTCGTAGAGGTCGATGACTGTCTCCGCCCTGGTCCGCCCCGTCTCCGTCCCCGGCGCCGACGCCGGCCACGGGACGTACTCCGTCACCGCATCGGGCACCGTCGCGATCTCGCACCACGTGACTTTCCGGTCGGCGTGGAGGTGGACGCCCCAGCGGTCGGTGAGCGCGGATACGAGGGCCATGCCGCGGCCACCCTCCGACTCGGTGTCCGCCGCGACGAGGGTCGGCAGCGCCCGGGGGTCGGGGTCGTGGACCTCGATGCGCAGGTACGCGCCGTTCATGAGCAGCGCCAGCGTCGTCGGTGTGCCGGTGCCCACGTGGCCGATGACATTGGCCACCAGTTCGCTGACGCAGAGCTGGACGTCGTCCGCGTGCTTCGGAAGCCCCCACTCGTCGAGGCGCGCCCGCACCCCGCGTCGCAGCCCCGACACCTCCTCCTCCGAGGCGACGAACTTCCGGACCCACGGGGTCCGCACCATGCACGTCTCTGGAATCACTGCGACCTCCGTCGCTCACGGGTCCGCACCGACGACCGGCTCCGGCGAGGAGCCCGCGTCGGTCGTCCTTCTCCGCCGCCAGAATGGCGTCCGCGAATCCCGATCTGCAATGTGCACGGAGAGAATCCCACTATCGGGTGACTGGTGGACGCCGGGTCCGCCAAGGAGACTGGAGGCCTTATCGCGCGAGGGAGTTGCAGTGGCGGGATCACCGACGGCACGCCGCCGTCGTCTCTCCATCGAGCTGAAGAAGCTCCGGGAGACGAACGGCTCGACCTGCGCCCAGGTCGGGGCCGCCCTGGACTGGAGCGGGTCCAAGGTCAACCGCATGGAGACCGGCAGCGGACGGGTTCAACCCTCCGACATCGACGCGTTGTGTCGGTTCTACGAGACCAGCGACGAGTTGAGGGAGTTCCTCAAGACGCTGGCTCGACAGGCCAAGACGCGTGGGTGGTGGCAGGTTCACGGTTCCGGTGTGCCCGAGTGGTTCTCCATCTACATCGGACTCGAACAGGACGCCTCGACAGTGCGGCAGCATCAGTGCGAGCTGGTGCCCGGCCTCATGCAGACCGAGGCCTACGCGCGCGAACTGCACACGTGCGGCAAGTACATGTCGCCCGAGGACATCGAACGTGCCGTACGCGTGCGACTGGAACGCCAGACCATGCTCACCAGAGCAGGCGGCCCGGACTGCTGGTTCGTCCTCAGCGAGGCAGCCCTGCGACGAGTCGTGGGAGACCGGCCGTTGATGCGGGCCCAGCTGGAGTACCTTCTGGACGTCGTGGAGCATCCCGGCGTGACGCTGCAAGTGCTCACCTTCGACGCCGGCACGAGTCCGGCCGTCGGCCCGTTCACCATACTCGGCTTCCCGGACCCCGAGGATCTCGATGTCGTGTACCGGGACGGCATCACCGACGCGATGTACCTGGAGGGTGAGCCGCATGTCCGCGAGTACACACACGCCTTTGATCAACTGAGGGCGGCGGCCCTGAGTCCTCGACGGACCGTCGAGTTCGTCAAGAAGGTAGTCAAGGAGTACGCACAATGAGCAACACGTGCCTCGTCGGTGCCGAGTCGCCGGATTCATGGATCAGGTCGTCTTACAGCAACGGCGCGGGAGGCGAATGCGTGGAGTGCGCTCGCGCCGGTGATCGCGTGCTTCTGCGTGACACGAAGGTCGGTGATGCACTCGTCGCGCGTGTAGGAGCATCGGCGTGGCGCTCCTTCGTGCACGCGGTGCGGCAGAGCCCCGATGCGGAGATCGCGTGAGCCCTGCAAGGGACAGGGAGCTGTAGGACACTGCACGTAGGGCATGGAAGGACCAAGGAGTAGATGATCATGAGCGCCCAGCACGCCGAGTCGGTCACCCCCGGACCCTTGCCTCTCAAGACTCTCGGCGACATAAGAGCCGCTCTGCGCTCCGGGCACGGGTTTCCGGGGGACCGTGAGTCCTTCGAGGCCGACCTGCAGCGTGCGTTGGAGGCGTCCTCGGAGACGGACCTGAAGGCGGTCGCCGACGTGATCGTCGATTACCGGGGCAGGATTCGGCTGTACCAAGACCCTGACTTCGACATCGCCGTCCAAGAGGGCATCGACCTAGCGGCCCGGCTCAAGCAGGAGGCTCGCGGCACGTGAGCGGCGTCATCGCGGCCGTCACGGAACGGGCCGCCCAACGGGTGAAGGAACTCGGCGCGGAGCAAGCGCTGGAGATGCTGCGGCAGGAGCTGGAGCTGGTTCCGAGGCTGGGTGTGCTGCTCGGCCCGCCGCGTCCGGACGGCATAGAGGTACGGAAGACACGGATCGAGCCCAGAGGCGATGTGCCGGGCCTGGCGATGGCCTACGTGTACACCCCGGCGCCCCCGCCCCCAACGGTGGCGATCATCTCCGCGACGCCGGACGACGGCGTACCCGGGTAGGCAGATCCACGGGAACGGGCGAGTCGGCGGAGCAGTGTGTCTGACATCATCCGCGGATGACTGCCGAAGCCGCGCGGCCTGGCCGCATGAAGCACGTCCTGTTCGACGTCGACGGCACCTTGATCGACGCGGTGAGCAACCAGCGGCGGGTCTGGGGAATCTGGGCGGAGCGGTACGGGCTGGACGCGGACGAGGTCTACCGGGTGGCTCTGCGGACGAGGCCGTCGGAGACGTTCGCTCGGGTCGCCGCGGGCCGGGATCCTGACGAGTGTCTGGCCGCGCTGCACGAGCTGGAGGACGAGGACGTACGATCCGGCGTCTACTCGGCCTTCGACGGCGCGGCCGAGCTGCTGCGGGGCCTGCCCGCTGAGCGCTGGGCGCTGGTGACGTCGAACTACGAGCATCGGGTGCGCGGTCGGTTCCTGCGGACGGGGCTGCCGGTGCCGGACGTGATCGTGGACGCGGCCGCGGTCGCGGAGGGCAAGCCCTCGCCCGTTCCGTATCTGCGAGCCGCCGAGAAACTGGGCGTCGGGCCGGAAGACTGCCTGGTCGTCGAGGATGCCCCGGCCGGCGTACGGTCCGGGCTGCGCGCCGGGATGACGGTCTGGGGAGTGAACGCCGCGACCGCGGTGGCAGGTGTTCACCGGCACTTCGTCAGCCTGCGCGAGGCGGTCCCGCACATCCTGGCCTTCGCGGCCGGGCCTCGCGGGGACGCCGCGCCCTGAGTGGTCCGTCGTCACCGGGTGAGCCGCAGGTCGATCCAGGGGACCGTCTCCCCCGGCAGCACGTAACGCTCCGTCTCGACGAACCCGTGTCGCTCGGCGAAGCGCAGGCCGGTCAGGTTCGTGGACAGTACGACCGTTTCTATGGTCTCCGCGCCCAGTTCGCGGGCGCGGGCCAGGCCGTGGACGTACAGCTCCTCGCCGTAGCCGCGGCCACGGTGGGCCGGGAGAACCCGGGCGATCACCGTGGCCGTGTCCGTGCCGTCCGTCGGTGGGCGCACCGTGCTGCTGCCCACCAGGACGTCATCGGCGTAGGCCACCGACAGGTGGTGGCGGCCCGCGCGGTCCCGTACGTCCTCCGCGGACAGGAGGTGGGTCGGGATGATCTCGTTGTGGACGTGTCGCCAGTCCGCGAGCGCGCCGGCGTCGGTCGGCCGCCGAATGTGAAGTCGAGACATCGCAGTAGGAGAACCCGGCGCCGCCCGGCGGTCAACCCGTTCACCGCGGCGTGATCGCGATCCCCTCCGGCTGGCGGCCCGTCGGCAGTGTCGTGCGGACCGTCGTCGTCGCCGCGTCGATGACCGAGACCGTGTCGGAGGCCTCGTTGGTGACCCAGACGCGGCCGCCGCCGGGGCTCACCGCCACGCCCTGCGGGGTGTGGCCGACGGGGACGCGGGCGAGGACTTCACCGGTCGCGGTGTCGATGACGAGGAGTTCGTCGGTGGCGGAGTCGGCGGCGTAGAGGCGGTCGCCGTCGGGGCTCACCGCCAGGCCGAGGGGGGCCTCGCCGACCGGCCAGGTCGCCGTCACCTCCACGGTCGCCGTGTCGATGACGGAGATCGTGCCGTCGCCGGTGTTGGCGACGTAGACCGTGTCGCCGCCGGCCGTGCTGGTGATGCCGCTGGGGAACGAGCCGACGGGGACCGTGGCGGCCACGGTGTTGTCGGGGGCCAGGACCGTGACCTCGCCGGCGCCGCTGTTCGTCACGAAGGCGCGGCCGTCGGGGATGGTGGTGATGCTGTGCGGCAGCGCGCCGACCGGCGTCGTCGCGACGACCGTACGGCTCTCCGCGTCGATGACCGTCACCGTGTCGCCGCCCCAGTCGGCGGTCAGGACGCGGGCTCCGTCGCGGCTGGGCATCGCGGCGAAGGGGTAGTCGCCGACCGGCACGGTCGCCACGACCGTGTGGCCGGTGGTCTCGATGAAGGAGACGGTGTCGGAGAGGCCGTTGGCCACGTAGACGTGGGTGCCGTCGGGGGCCGCGCCCACGCCGGTGGGGCCGTCGCCGACCTGGGTGGTGGTGATGGGGCGTTCCAGCGGGACGTCGTAGGAGGAGGCGTCGTCCGAGCCGCTGTTCGCCACGTACGCGATGAGCCGTGTCGGGTAGTCGCGGCCGCCGGCCGGGGGCGGCGGGTCGTCCGAGGCGGACGGCGCCGGGCCGGTGGCCGCGGCGCAGACCAGGGCCGCGGCCGTCGCGGCCAGTCCGGTGAGGGCACGTCTTCGGTGGGGGTGCGGGGAGCACCGGCGGGGCGGTACGGGCACGGGTTACTCCAAGGGCATGGGGCGGCGGGGCGGGCGGTGAGGCGGGCGGTGGGGAAACCGTACGCGTACATGTCTGGACAAACGTCCAGAGACTGGCACTTTGCTCGAATGCCCGCAGAAGTCTTCTTTTCGCACGGTACGGGGCACAGTGCGCCCCGTCACGCCCCATCACGCCCCATCACGCCCCACCGGCCTCCGGTGTCACAACCGCTTCTCGTGGTGTGGGGGAAGAGTTCGCCCGCCGCACCCCTCCCGTTAGCCGCGCCTGGCTACCTTCGCGGCCACGCCCGGTCCGGCACAGGAGAGGTACGTCCATGAGTACTCCGGTCCATCACGCTCCGGAACGGCAGTCATCGGTCGTGACGACCGTGGCGCGGCAGCGTCGGGAGCAGGGGCTGGACGGGAGTTCGTCCGCCACCTCGACGGAGCGCGCCCTCCTCCAGATGCAGGCCAGTGCGGGCAACCGGGCCGCGACCGTGGCGGTGCAGCGCGTCCGGGGTACGGCCCTGGCGACCATCCCCGAGGAGCGGGAGGAGACGTCCCGGCCCGGTACTCCGGATTCCTTCCACACCGCCTGGTCGGGCTCCACGCAGTCCTTCGAGACGGCCCAGGGGGGCGAGTCCGTACGGGAAGACGAGTCCGTACGGGACGAAGGGTCCGTCCGGGACGGAGAGGAAGAAGAGGAGATCCGGGCGGTCACCGACTCCAGGGCTACGGACGAGCTTCTCAAGCGGGCCACCGAACTGCTGGACCGGATCAAGAAGGACCTCGACCCGGTCGACAACATGTCCAAGGGCGCCCAGGCTCCCACCAGCGCCGGCCTCGGGCAGGCGGCCACCGCCTCGGGGGACACCGCCCTGAAGCACGACGCCGCCATCTCGGGCACCTCCGGCGCGTCCTGGAACCTCTTGACGGAGCTCACCGGCGCCGTGGTCAACGGCCTGGACACGCTCAGGAACCTGCGGGCGTCCCGGAAGAAGACGAGCGGGGCCGGGCACCACACGGCGCGGAAGAAGGTCAAGGTCAAGGGCGGCGACACGGCCGTCGGTGTCGCCAGTACGGGCGGCTACGGCGCCTCCGTCGCCAAGGACGGGGTCAAGCTCGCGGGGGCGGCGGACACCGTGACCGCCGCCGAGGTGAGCGGCATCTTCGGTGCCGTCACCGGTCTGTGGAAGGGCGCCCGCGCCGCGATGCGGGTCGGGTCGGCGGCCCGCAAGCACCACAGGATCAAGTCCCTCGGGGAGGCCGGCGCCACCCACGGCGAGATGCTCACCCGGCTGGCGGGCGAGGCGGACGCCGCGTGGCAGCAGGTCGACGAACGGCACGCGGAACTGCAAGCCGTCGTGGAGGCCAACCGGGGCCGCCGCCCCGGCCTGTGGTACCAGACCGCCCTCGCGGTCACCGACCGCCTCGACGCGGCGTACGCCGCTGCCGCGCGCGCCCGAGCCACCCACCAGCGCGCCGAGCAGGACGTCGAGATGCTGGGCACGGTGCAGGGCTACGCGAAGAAGAAGCAGCTCTTCAGGGGCGGCAAGGAGGTGCTGAACGCGGTGGGCGAGCCCGCCAAGGCCGCGGGCGGCATCGTCGTGGCGGTCACCGCGGCGGGCGCGCTGGGAAGCAACCCGGCCGGCTGGATCACCGCCGCGGTCGGCGCCGGACTGATCGCCGTCGGCGCCGGGTACAAGGGGGCCCGCGCGGGCTACAAGCGCTTCCAGGAGGCCCACCACCCCGAGCGTTACACGCCGGAGGGCGAGGAAGACGTGGCGCCCAAGAGCGTCGGAGAGTCGCTGAAGCACTCCCTGAAGGTCTGGAAGAAGGTGTCGAGGGGCGAGCGCCAGCTGATGGCGCACAGAATCTACAACCTGGCCTCCGGCGCCGGCACGACGCCGGAGGTCCAGGTCTCCGCACGGGAGCTGCTCGTCGCGCTCAAGGCGGGCCCGGAACAGCACAAGCTGGACCCGACGGCGTGGGCGGCGACCCTCGTCGACCCGGACCGCAAGGCCGACTGGATCAAGGAGATCACGGAGCAGCTGGCCTCCGGGTGATCCGCCCTGGAGTCCGGGAGTCCGGGAGGCCGGGAGGCCGGGAGGCCGGCCGCTCCGCGTCGTGTGACCGTCCGTCAGCCGAACATGCCCGGCTCGTAGGAGCCGGCCGGCTGGCGGACGATCACGTTGAAGCGGTTGTAGAGGTTGATGACGGCGATCAGGGAGACCAGCGCGGCGAGTTGGTCCTCGTCGTAGTGCTTGGCGGCGGCCGCCCACGCCTCGTCGGTGACACCGCCCGCCGCGTCGGCGATACGGGTGCCCTGCTCGGCCAGTTCCAGGGCGGCGCGTTCGGCGTCGGTGAAGACGGTGGCCTCGCGCCAGGTGGCGATCAGGTTGAGGCGGAGCTGGGTCTCGCCGGCCGCCGTGGCCTCCTTGGTGTGCATGTCGGCGCAGAAGCCGCAGCCGTTGATCTGGCTGGCGCGGATCTTCACCAGTTCCTGGGTGGCGGCCGGCAGGGCCGAGTCCGTGAGGACCTTGCCCGCCGTGTTGATGTGTCCGAAGAGCTTCCTGGTCACGGCGTTGCCGAACAGGTCGAGTCGGGCTTCCATCGCGGTTTCCTCCGGGTCGTCGGGTGCCGGTACGTACCGGCGGGTGCCGGCGCGTACACCGCCATGACGGAGGGGGCGGGCGGTGTGTGACAGCGCGGCGGACGTACGGGGTGTGGGCCGCGTCACACCTGGCGGTCGAGGAGGCGGAGCAGGGCCGCCGTCGACTCGGCCGGGCGCTCGTCCAGCAGCCAGTGGCCCGCGTCGTCCAGCATCGTCAGCTCGGCGTGCGGGACGCGGGCGGCCAACTCGGTGGCGATCTCGGGGTGGAGGTAGGTGTCCCGGCGGCCCCAGACGACCGCGGTCGGACACTCCACGAGGCCGAGGTGGCGGCGGATCTCGGGGCGGGGCGCGGGGCGGTAGTCCGCGAAGAAGTGCAGCAGCCTGCGGCGGCCCTCGGGGGTGTCCATCCAGTCGACGTACGTGGCGAGGGTCGCGGCGTCGAGGTGGCCCGCGCGGACCAGCGGCATCAGGAAGTGGCGGTGGAGGGCGGCGAAGGGGAAGGAGCGGGCCAGGGCGCGCAGTACGGGAATCCGTCCGGTGACCGTCAGGGCGGTGAAGACGAGGTACCAGCGCGTGACGAAGGACGACTGGGCACGGCTGTTGAGGATCGCGAGGCGCCGCACGCGCGCGGGGTGGGCCTCGGCGAAACCGAGGGCGAGGAAGCCGCCGTAGTCGTGTCCGAAGAGGTTGACGGAGTCGATGCCCAGGGCATCGAGGAGGCGGCCCACGCGGGCGACCTCGGTGACGTAGTCGAAGCGCAGGCGCGGGGGGTGGTCGGAGGCGCCCCAGCCGAGGAGGTCGGGGGCGATGACGCGGTGGGTGCGGGCCAGCGGTGTGATCTGGTGGCGCCAGGAGTGGTGGTTGGCCGGGTAACCGTGCAGGAGGAGGACGGGTTCGGCGTCGGGCGGGCCCGCTTGCCAGTAGGCCACGCGGGCGCCGTCCACCGTCGCGGTCCGGGGGGTGTGCGTGTCCCCTGTCTCCGTCGCGCTGCCGGGTTCCTGCGGGGACATGCGGTCTCCTCGTCGTCGTACGGTCGCGGGCTCGCCCGGAGGTGCAACGACGCGGGGACGTTCCGCACACGCCGTCATGGACCCGTTCGGGTGAACCGGCGGCCGAAAGGCAGCGCGGGGGTCCGTACGGGTCTTGTACGGGTCTGTACGGGTCTCGTACGGGTTTCGTACGGGTGGCGGGAGGCGTCGGAGGACTGTGCGGGCGGTGCGGTGTGGCGCGGGCGGGGGTGGTCGCCCCCGGTGGTCCGGCCGTGCTGGGCCGGGATTAGCCTCGGTCGCATCAGGCCGGTCGGTCGGTGGCGGGAGTCCCGCCGGGCGATCGCGGACCGGCCCGTTCGAGAGCAGCAGGAGGCAGTGATGGCCCGGGTTCCGAGCGCGGCGGTGGCCGCGGCAGGTCTCGTCGGCGGGTACGGGGTGGCCCGCTGGACCAAGAAGCGCCAGCTGGGCGGCGCGGTGCTCGCCGTCGCCGGGGCCGCGGCGGCGACGCAGTGGCGGCAGCGGGCCGGCGGGAAGGCGGCGGGGGCGCTCACCGCCGCGTACGTCGCGGCGTTCGCCGGGTCCCATCCGCTGGCCAAGAAGGTCGGCGCGTGGCCGTCGGTCTTCGGTGTCGCGGGCGCGGTGGCGCTGGCGTCGTGGGCGGTGGCGGACCGCCGGGGCTGAGGGGGCCGTGCATGCCGGGGGCGGGGTGGTGCGCATGCCGGGGGCCTGTGGGCCGTGCGTTCGGTGGGCGGGGTGCGTCCGGTGGGGTGCGTGCGGGTTTCGTTGTGGCTTGTCGCGCAGTTCCCCGCGCCCCTACGGGGCGCTGCCGGGTCGGCGCGCTCCGTCGCGTAGGGCGCTGTCGTAGCGGCGCGGGGTGGTGCGCATGCCGGGTGCGTGCGGGTTTCGTCGTGGCTTGTCGCGCAGTTCCCCGCGCCCCTACCGGGCGCTGTCGGGTCGGGCGCTACGGGGTTTCCTTCTGTGATGACAGTGGTTCCGCGATGTCCTCCAGGGAGCGCTGTTCCGCCCGTACCGCGAGGAACGCCGCCACGATGCCCGCCGCGCACATCAGGCCCGCGCCGATCTGGAAGGCGAGGACCGTGTCGCCGACGACGCCGGACTCCGTGAGGTCGGCGAAGAGCAGCGGGCCGCTGATGCCGCCGGCCGCCGTGCCGAGGGCGTAGAAGAAGGCGATGGCCATCGCGCGGGTCTCCATGGGGAACACCTCGGAGACGGTCAGGTACGCGCTGGACGCGCCCGCGGAGGCGAAGAACAGGACGACGCACCAGCACGCCGTCATCGTCGTCGCGGTCAGCGAGCCCCGGTCGAACAGCCACGCCGTGCCGAAGAGCAGCACGCCCGAGAGAAGGTAGGTCGACGAGATCATGATCCGGCGGCCCACCGTGTCGAAGAGCCTGCCCAGCAGCAGCGGGCCGAGGAAGTTGCCGGCGGCGATGACGGCGAAGTAGTAGCCGGTGTGGCCGGTCGGCACGTCGAAGAACGTGATCAGGATCGTGCCGAAGCCGAAGGTGATCGCGTTGTAGAGGAACGCCTGGCCGATGAAGAGGGAGAGGCCGAGGACCGCGCGGCGCGGGTACTTGCCGAAGACGGTCTTCGCGATCAGGCCGAAGCCGATGCTCTTGCGCTGGTGGATGGTGATCTCACCGGCGGGCGGCGGCAGCGCCCGGCCCTTCTCCTCCTCGATCTCCCGTTCGACGGAGTCGACCAGCCGGTCCGCCTCGTCGCCGTAGCCGTGGATGAACTGCCAGCGGGGGCTCTCCGGGACGTGCCGGCGGACGAGCAGGATGACCAGGCCGAGGACGACACCGAGGGCGAAGCTGAGCCGCCAGCCGAGTTCCTTGGGGAAGATGTCGGTGTTCAGCATGACGATGGACAGCAGGGAGCCGCCGATCGCGCCGAGCCAGTAGCTGCCGTTGATGATGAGGTCGACCCGGCCGCGGTACTTGGACGGGATCAGCTCGTCGATCGCGGAGTTGATGGCCGCGTACTCGCCGCCGATGCCGAAGCCGGTGAGGAACCGGAAGAGGAAGAACCACCAGGACTCGAAGGACAGGGCGGTGAGTGCCGTCGCCGCGAGGTAGACGACCAGGGTCGCCATGAACAGCCTCTTGCGGCCGTAGCGGTCGGTCAGCCAGCCGAAGAAGAGCGCACCGGCGCAGGCACCCGCCACATAAAGCGCGGCGGCGAGGCCGGTGATCTGCGCGGCGCTGATGTCCAGGCCGCTGCCGTCCTCGGCGATGCGCCCGGCGACGTTGCCGACGATCGTGACTTCCAGGCCGTCCAGGATCCAGACGGTGCCCAGGCCGATCACGATCATCCAGTGCCAGCGGGACCAGGGCAGCCGGTCCAGTCGGGCGGGGACGGCCGTGGTGACGGTTCCGGTGGAGGCGGGCACCGGGGCCGGCGACGAGTCTGCTGTCATGGGCTGCCTCTCCGACGAGGTTCCCGTCGGGCGGGCGCCCGGCGAACGCCTCCCTTGTGCCCTGGACCGGGGGGAACACGCCCGACGGAGGAGGAGCCGGAGGCTATGCCCCCAGCATGCGGGAGACCGTGTAGATCAGCAGCCCGGCGAGCGAGCCGACGACCGTGCCGTTGATCCGGATGAACTGCAGGTCCCGGCCGATGTTCGCCTCGATCTTCTTCGTCGTGTGCTCGGCGTCCCAGCCCGCCACCGTGTCGGTGATCAGCGAGGTGATCTCGCGCCGGTAGGTGGTGACGACGTAGACCGCGGCGCCCTCCACCCAGCGGTCGACCTTGCCCTGGACCCTGGTGTCGGAGGCCATCCGCGCGCCCAGCGACAGCAGCGAGGCGCGGACCCGCAGGCGCAGTTCGCTGCGCTCGTCCTCGGCCGCCGAGACGATCATGGACCGTACGGCCGTCCAGGCGGAGGCGATGAGGTCCTGGACCTCGCCGCGGCCCAGCACCTCCGACTTCAGCCGCTCCACCCGGGCCCGGGTCTCGGTGTCGGACTGCAGGTCGGAGGCGAAGTCGGAGAGGAAGCGGTCGAGGGCGCCGCGCGCGGGGTGCGCCGGCATGTCCCGCATCTCGGTGACGAAGCGCAGCAGTTCCTTGTAGACGCGCTCGCCGACCCGCTTGTCGACGAACCGGGGCGTCCAGCCGGGCGCCCCGCCCTGCACCGCGTCCATCACGGAGTCGCCGTGCAGGACGAGCCAGTCGTGGGCGCGGGTGACGATCAGGTCGACGGCCCTGCGGTGACCGCCGTCGGCGACGACCTTCTCCAGCATCTTGCCGACGCCCGGGGCGATCTCCTGGGCGTCGGCGCGGCGGGTGATGGCCTCGCCGACGACCGCCTGGACGTCGGAGTCGCGCAGCACGGTCAGGGCGCCGCGCAGCGCGGCGGACAGCTCGGCGGTGACGCGGTCGGCGTGCTCGGGGACGGCGAGCCAGGCGCCGAGCCGGGAGCCGATGCCGACGGCGCGCAGCCGCTGCCGTACGACGTCCTCGGAGAGGAAGTTCTCGCCGACGAACTCGCCCAGGGAGACGCCGAGCTGGTCCTTCTTCTTGGGGATGATCGCGGTGTGCGGGATGGGCAGGCCGAGCGGGTGGCGGAAGAGGGCGGTGACCGCGAACCAGTCGGCCAGCGCGCCGACCATGCCGGCCTCGGCGGCGGCGGAGACGTAGCCCGCCCAGGCGTCGGCGCCGCGGTGGGCGGCCCACTCGGCGAGGACGTAGACCACGGCGACGAAGAGCAGCAGGCCGGTGGCGGTGAGCTTCATGCGGCGCACGCCGCGCCGCTTCTCCTCGTCCGCCGGGCTGAAGGCGTTCATCGCGCGGTTCACGGCGGGGCCGGGACGGGCAGCCTGTTCCTGACCCGCGCCGGCGCCGATTCCGCCCCCTGCCTCACCCGTGCCACCCGGAAGCTCCGTGTTCGTCCGTTCCATCTGCTCCACCCGTCCGGTGATCCCTCACACATTGTCCCTTCCTGACCGACTCCTGGAACGGAACACAAGTTCCCGGCGTCTGTCCGAAAGGGGTGGTACCGCGGAGTCCCGCTCGCTCCCCCACGCCCATGACGCATCATGGGATGGTCGGACCGGAGCATCGACGCTCCCCTCTCCCGAGGAGAACAGCACCACATGACCCACGGTCATGACGGGGGTACGGGGGCACCCCCCACCGAGCGCGCCCCTGGGCCCGAGCACGCCCCCGGGCCCGAACGCGTCCCTGGTCCAGCGCGCGCCCCTCGGCAGCGCGCCCTGCTCGCCGCCGTCGTGGCGGCGGTCCTGGCCCTGTCCACCGCCATATACGTCGGCGTGGCCGCCGACGACGGAACCGTCGACCGCGCGGCGCGCGGCGGCGGCCACGCCCCGCCGGGCGCCGCCGCACCCGCCTCCACCGGCACGTGGGTCGGCGCCTGGTCCGCCTCCCCCGCCGCCGCGGAGCCGGGCACCCGGGCCGCCGGCCTGGCCGGCCGCTCGGTGCGCAACGTCGTCCACGCGGGCGTCGGAGGTACGAGTGCCCGCATCACGCTGTCCAATCTCTACGGCGCCACCCCGCTGACGGTCAGCCACGCCACGATCGCCCTGTCCGACGGCACGGGCACCGCCGCGGCGGCCGCCGGCACCATGCGCCGGCTCACCTTCTCCGGCAACACGCGCGTCGTCGTCCCGGCCGGCGCGCAGATCATCAGCGACGCCGTACGCCTCACCGTGCCCTACGGCTCCGACGTCCTCGTCACCACGTACTCCCCGACCGCCTCCGGACCAGTCACCTACCACCCGCACGCCCGGCAGACCAGCTACCTCGCCCCCGGCGACCTCACCGAGGACACCACCGGCCGCCTCGCCGGGGGCACCGCCGGCGGCGCCTGGACCGAGACGCCGTACTGGCGCTACCTGAGCGCCCTGGACCTGCTCAGCAACGAGGCCGAGGGCACCGTCGTGGTGCTCGGCGACTCCATCACCGACGGCGCGACCTCCACGGCGGACACCAACCGCCGCTGGACCGACGTCCTCGGCACGCGGCTGCGCACGGCGGTGGCGGACGGCCGGGACGTGCCGCGCTACAGCGTCGTCAACCAGGGCATCAGCGGCAACCGCGTCCTCACCGACGGCACCGGCAGCCCCGCCGACAACCCCAGCGGGCTCACCCGGTTCCCCCGGGACGTCCTCGGCCGGACCAACGTCAGGGCCGTCGTCGTCGACCTCGGCGTCAACGACATCCTGCGCACCCCCGGCACCGTCGACGCCGGTTCCGTCCTCGCCGGCCTGCGCTCCCTCGTCGACCAGGCCCACGCCCGGGGAGTGCGGGTGACCGGCGCGACGCTGATGCCGTTCGGCGGCCACCGCGGCTACAGCGACTCGCGCGAGGCCGTACGGCAGGAGATCAACGCCGAGATCCGCGCCGGGCGGGTCTTCGACGCGGTCGCCGACTTCGACAAGGCGCTGCGCGACCCGTACGACCCGCGCCGACTGCGCGCCGACTACGACTGCGGGGACCATCTGCACCCCAGCGACCGCGGGTACGCGCGGATGGCCGCCGCCTTCGACCTGGACGACCTCAAGGGCGCGGCCCCCGCCCAGCTCTGAGCCGGCGCACCGAGGCGGACGGCGCTCAGGCGCTCAGCCCTCGCGGTGATCGCGCCGGTCGTGACGGTCGCGGCGGTCCTCACCGTGCCGGTCGTGGCGGTCCTCAGGGTGCCGGTCGCGGCGGTCGCGGCCGTCGTCCAGGGCGCCGCGGAGCAGGTCCTTGTGGCCCTCCAGCATCCTGCGGTGGGCGTCCTGGAGGTCGTCCCGGTAGGAGGCGTGCAGGTCCTTCATGGCCTGCTTGCGGTCCAGCTTCTCCTGGCGCCGCTCCTCCTTCAGCCGCTGCCGCTCCGCCCTGGTCTGCTTGCGCTCCACGCCGACCCCGCCCCAGAAGGCGAACCCGGTCAGGATCACGCGCGGGGCACCCGGGTCCCCCGGCACGCCCTCCTGGCTGTGGTCGAAACCGCCCATGATCCCGATGCCACGGACGACCACCTCGATGCCGGGCGGCACGATCACGTTGACCCCGCCCATGATCGCCACGCAGTTGAGGACGGTCTCGCGGTCGGCGAAGTCCGCCTCGCGCAGGTCGATCTCGCCGCCGCCCCAGAACGCGAAGGACGTGAACTTCCTCGGCACCCGCCAGCGCCCCTTGCGCTGGAACCCGGACAGCACCGCCACCGCCCACGTCGAGGACCCCTCGCCGCCGGTGATCCGCCCCGCCCAGTCGCCCTGTCCCGCCGGCTCCTTGGTCATCGACACCTTCGGCGCCGACGCCGGCGCACCGACCGGCAGATCCTTGGTGATCGGCGCCAGCTCCCCGTAGGTACGGGCCGCGTAGGTGGCGTCCAGCCGCTCCTCGAACTCCGCCATGTCCAGCCGCCCCTCCGCGAGGGCGTCCCGCAGGACTTCGGCGACCCGTTCACGGTCGGCGTCGGAGGCGCGGAGTTCCGGTGCGTCGTCGGTCATACGTTCAGCCTACGAGTTCGCCGTCACCGGCACTACGCCCAAAGAGCCGCACCGACGGCACAGTTCACCCGACGGCACAGTTCACCGGCACTGTGCCCGAAGAGCCGCACCGGCGACCCGGTCCGCCCGGGGGCCCGCCGCGGACGACAGGCCTCACGTCCCCGCCCGCTCCGCGTACATCTTCGCGATCACGGCCTCGATGTCCGGCTCCCGCACCGACAGATCCACCAGCGGGTACGCGGACGCGATCGACGACACCAGGCCGGCCGCCGACGCGGAGGCCGGGAACGCCAGCCACTGCCGCGGCCCCTCCACCCGCACCACCCGGGCCGGGGGCGCCACCTCGATCGGCGGCAGCTCCCGCTCCAGGTCGACGACGAGGGTCCGCTCGCTCTCGCCGGCCTCGTGCAGCCCGGTCAGCGGGCCGTCGTACATCAGCCGGCCGTGGTCGATCACCATCACCCGGGAACAGAGCTGCTCGATGTCCTGGAGGTCGTGCGTCGTCAGCAGCACCGTGGTGCCGCGCTCGGCGTTCAGGTCCCGCAGGAAGCCGCGGACCTTCGCCTTGGAGACGACGTCCAGGCCGATGGTCGGCTCGTCCAGGTACAGCACCTCGGGGTCGTGCAGCAGGGCCGCCGCGATGTCGCCGCGCATCCGCTGCCCCAGCGACAGCTGCCGCACCGGCACGTCGAGCAGGTCACCGAGTCGGAGCAGGTCGACACAGCGGTCCAGGTTGGCGCGGTAGCGGGCGTCCGGGATGCGGTACATGCGGTGCATCAGCCGGTAGGAGTCGATCAGCGGCAGATCCCACCAGAGCGTCGTGCGCTGCCCGAAGACGACGCCGATCCGCCGCGCGAGGCGGGTCCGCTCCCGCGCCGGGTCGATGCCCGCCACCCGCAGCCGGCCGCCGCTCGGCGTGAGGATGCCGGTGAGCATCTTGATCGTCGTGGACTTCCCGGCACCGTTCGGGCCGATGTAGCCGACCATCTCGCCGCGCGCCACCGTGAACGACAGCCCGTCCACCGCCCGCACCTCACGGCGCTCACGGCGCAGGAACCCCGTTTTCTTCCGTACGTCGAAGACCTTCTCCACGCCGTCCAGCCGGATGAAGTCCTCGTCACGGCCCTCGCGGTCGTCCGTCACCGTCATCTCCTCAGCTCCCTGTACTCCGGTACGAACGCAGCCCCGCCCGCCACGCCACGCCCGCCAGCGCGCAGCACGCCACCGCCACCAGCGGCGGCGCGAACGCCGCCCACGAGGGCAGGTCCAGCGGGTAGGGCCGCTCCAGGACGTAGCAGGCGGGGATCCAGTTGACGAAGGCCAGCGGCAGCACGAACGTCACCCCGCGCACCATCTCCTGCGCGAACACCGCCGGCGGATACTGGAGCAGCGTCGCCCCGCCGTAGGTGAACGCGTTCTGCACCTCCGACGCCTCCTGCGCCACGAACTGGAACGCCGCCCCCGCCACGAACACCGCGCAGAAGATCGCACCCCCGCTGACCAGCATCACCGGCATCAGCAGCAGCTTCAGCGGCGTCCAGTCGACGTCCAGGGCGTGCAGCCCATAGCTCAGCACCAGGACGCCCTGCGCCACCCGGCCCAGCCGGCGCAGCGCGAACCGGTCGGCGGCCACCTGCGCGAGCACCGGCGCCGGGCGCACCAGCAGCGTGTCCAGCGTGCCGTCCCGCACCCGGTGCCCGAGCCGCTCCATCGAGCCGATCGCCAGGTCCGCCAGCCCGAACGACACCCCGCACAGGCCGTACAGGAACGCGATCTCCGGCAGCGACCAGCCGCCCAGCGCGTCGACCCGGGAGAACATCAGCAGGATCGCCGCGAAGTCCAGCGCGGTCACCGCGAAGTTCCCGAACGTCGTCATCGCGAACGACGCCCGGTAGGCCATCGTGGAGCGGATCCACATGCCGGCGATCAGTCCGTACGTCCGCAGGGCGAGGAGGACCCGGCCGCCGTGCTCCTCAGCCACCCTGCACCACCACCCGGCGGGTCGCCGCCGACTGAAGCAGCCGTCCGGCCGCCAGCAGCACCACCGCCCAGCCCGCCTGGAAGGCGAAGACACCGAGCGGGTCGGCCTCGCCCAGCAGCACGTCGGCCGGCGCCTGGAGCAGCGACGACCACGGCAGCAGCCGTACGGCCTCGCCGAACGCGCCCGGGAAGACGTTCAGCGGCAGCATCAGACCCGAGCAGAACAGCCCCGCCAGCGCCCCGATCTGCACCACACCCGCCCCGTCGAGCAGCCAGAACGTCGACACCGCCAGCAGGAACCGGATGCCGTAGCCGACCACCATCGCCAGCACCACCGCGACCAGGAACGCCACCCACGTCGACACCCGACCGGGCAGGCTCACCGGGAAGAACAGGCACCCGAACGCGAACGGCACCACGCCCCGCCCCAGCAACTGGAAGAGCGCCCGCCCCAGATCCGCCGCCAGCCACCACAGCTGGAGGTCGGCGGGACGGTAGAGATCGATCGCGATGTCACCCGTCCGGATGCGTTCCATCAGTTCGTTCTCGACGCCGCCGCCCCCGATGGCGAGCGTCGAGAGCAGCGCCTGCCCCACCCACACATAGGTGACGGCCTGCGCCTCGTCGTAGCCGCCCAGGCCCGGCCGCTCGTCCCACAGCGCCAGGTAGGTGTAGACCAGGATCAGTCCGAAGACGGTATTGGTGAAGACGCCCGCCGCCGTGGCCGCGCGATACGTCGCGTACCTGCGGAAACCACTCGCGACGACGGCCACGTACACCCGCCCCGCACCCACGCTCCACCCCTTACCCGCCGCACGGCACCGAAGCGCGGGAGCCTAGTACCGGGCGGGTGCGCCGTGCCACGGATTTTCCGCGACACGGCCCGGGGTGAGGGAACTGAACCACGGATGGGACAGTCTTCTTCTCAGGACACACAGAGCACAGAGTGCTCACAGCACCCACAGCGCACCAATGCCGCCGAAGGCGTACGGACACGGCGCACGGACACGACGTACGGACACGGCGCACGACGCACCGCATCACCACAGGAGCCACAGGCACACCATGAGCGACGAGCCGGAGCCGACACCGCAGACCCCGGGCTGGGCACGCAGCCAGGGCCCGAACAAGCCGGGCCCCGCCGACGGCGGACCGAAGCGCCCCCGGCGCACCGGCTGGCGCCGCCTGGTCCCCACCTGGCGCATGACGCTCGGCGGTGTGCTGACCCTCGCCGTGCTCGTGGTCGGCGGCTTCTTCCTCGGCTACTCGCTGGTGAAGATCCCGTCGGCCAACGCCATGGCCACCAAGCAGAGCAACGTCTACCTGTACGCCGACGGCACCGTCCTCGCCCGCGACGGCAAGGTCAACCGCGAGAGCGTCGGCCTCTCCGGCATCTCCAAGGACGCCCAGCACGCCGTCCTCGCCGCGGAGGACCGCGACTTCTACACCGAGTCCGCGATCGACCCGCAGGCCATGATCCGGGCCGGCTGGAACACCGTCACCGGCAAGGGCAAGCAGTCCGGCTCGACCATCACCCAGCAGTACGTCAAGAACTACTACCTCGCGCAGGAGCAGACCGTCACGCGCAAGGTCAAGGAGTTCTTCATCTCGATCAAGCTCGACCGGGAGAAGAGCAAGGACGAGATCCTGGAGGGCTACCTCAACACCAGCTTCTTCGGCCGCAACGCCTACGGCATCCAGGCCGCCGCCCAGGCCTACTACGGCAAGGACGCCGCCGACCTCGACCCGGCCCGCGGCGCCTACCTCGCCTCGCTCCTGAACGCCCCCAGCGAGTACGACGTCGTCGCCCACCCGGAGAACGCGGGCGCCGCGAAGGCCCGCTGGAACTACGTCCTGGACGGCATGGTCGACAAGGGCTGGCTCAGCGCCTCGGAGCGGGCCGGCATGAAGTTCCCCAAGCCGAAGGAGTCCAGCACCTCCACCGGCTTCTCCGGCCAGCGCGGCTACGTCGTCTCCATCGTCAAGGACCAGCTCATCCAGAACGACATCGTCGCCGAGGAGGAACTGGACCGGGGCGGCTACCGCATCACCACCACGCTCCAGAAGGACAAGCAGGACGCCTTCGTCAAGGCCGTCGACGACAAGCTGATGTCCAGGCTCGACAAGGAGAGCCGCAAGGTCGACGGCTACGTCCGGGCCGGCGGCGCCTCCGTCGACCCCAAGACCGGCAAGGTCGTCGCCATGTACAACGGCGTCGACTACGTGAAGCAGTACACGCCGAACGCCACCCGCCGCGACTTCCAGGTCGGCTCCACGTTCAAGCCGTTCGTCCTCGCCTCGGCCGTGGAGAACGGCTCCACCACCCAGGACGGCCGCCGCATCACCCCGAACGCCGTCTACGACGGCACCAACAAGCGCGCCGTCCAGGGCTGGAGCGGCGGGCGGTACGCCCCCGAGAACGAGGACCAGACCTCCTACGGCCAGATCACCGTCCGCGAGGCCACCGACAAGTCCGTCAACGCGGTGTACGCCCAGATGGCCGTCGACGTCGGCTCCGACAAGGTCAAGGACACCGCCGTCGGCCTCGGGCTGCCCGCCGACACCCCCGACCTGGTCGAGAGCCCGTCCATCGCGCTCGGCGTCGCCCAGGCCAGCGTCCTCGACATGGCCGAGGCGTACGCCACGCTCGCCAACCACGGCCGGCACGGCACGTACACGCTGATCGAGAAGGTCGTGAAGGACGGCGACCAGAAGGTCGAGCTGCCCGGCCGCAAGGAGAAGCAGGCGATCAGCCGCGAGGCCGCCGACACCACCACCTCCGTGCTGCGCAGCGTCGTGCAGAAGGGCACCGCGACCGCCGCGCAGGCCGCCGGGCGGCCCGCCGCGGGCAAGACCGGCACCGCCGAGGAGGACACGGCCGCCTGGTTCGCCGGCTACACCCCCGAGCTGGCCACCGTCGTCGCCGTGATGGGCCAGGACCCCGAGACCGCCGCGCACAAGTCGCTCTACGGCGCGACCGGCCTCGCCCGGATCAACGGCGGTGGCGCGCCCGCGGAGATCTGGGGCCAGTACACGCAGCAGGCCCTGGAGGGCGAGCCGGTCACCGACTTCGACCTGAACCTCCAGCGCGGCGCGTCCGAGGCCGAGGCGCCGTCCACCGACCCGTCGGCCAGTTCGTCCGCCTCGGGCTCGCCCAGCGGTGACGACAGCGGCGCTCCGGACGCCCCGGAGACCGGCGACTCCTCCCCCGGCTCCACCGCGGGCGTCACCCCGCCCGACACGGGGGACACGCCCGGCGACACGGCCGGCACCGAGACGGGCGGCGGCGGGGAGACCGGCGGCGACGACGGCAGCGGCGGCGGTGACACCGGGACCGGGGACGGCACGCCGCCGGGCGACGGGCCGACGGACGACGGGAGCGGGGACGACTCGTCGGGCTGGCCGTTCCCGGGCGTGACGCGCCCCGGTGAGTGACCCGGTGAAGTGAGGCCGGAGAAGCGCCCCGGTCAGTGACCGGAGGTCGCCTTGAGGCCCACCACGGCGACCAGCAGCAGGCAGACGAAGAAGATCCGGGCGGCGGTCACCGGCTCACCCAGTACGACCATGCCGAGCACCGCCGCTCCGGCCGCGCCGATCCCGACCCACACGCCGTAGGCCGTACCGATGGGCAGCGAGCGGGCCGCGTAGGACAGCAGCAGCATGCTGGCGACGATCCCGGCGCCCGTGAACAGGGACGGGACGAGACGGGTGAAGCCCTCGCTGTACTTCATCCCGATCGACCAGCCGACCTCCAGCAGACCGGCGACGATCAACAGGACCCAGGCCATGACGGCACCTCCGAAGCAAAGGGGAAACGGGGGTGCGTCGTCTTTGCGTGACCCGGTACGGCGCGTCTCGTCGGGATGTCTCCCAAGCTAGCAAAAGAAAGCCGCAGGGGCTGGTGACCATGGTCACCAGCCCCTGCGGCCTCCGTGCGGTGTCACAGATACAGACCGGTGGAGTCCTCCGACCCCTCGAAGCGGTCGGCCGCCACGGCGTGCAGATCGCGTTCGCGCATCAGTACGTAGCCCACGCCCCGCACCTCGACCTCGGCCCGGTCCTCCGGGTCGAACAGCACCCGGTCGCCGGGCTCCACGGTCCGGACGTTCTGCCCCACCGCGACGACCGCGGCCCAGGCCAGCCGCTTGCCGACGGCCGCTGTCGCGGGGATCAGGATGCCGCCCCCGGAACGCCGCTCGCCCTCGCCGGCGTCCTGCCGCACGAGCACGCGGTCGTGCAGCATCCGGATGGGCAGCTTGTCGTCCTGGGTGCTGTGGTCGTTTCTCTTGGCGCTCACGGCCCTGAACCTACCTGCTCCTGGTCAGCGCCCGCGTCGCCGGGTGCCGAGGGCGACCAGCCCCACCACCGAGACGACCACGAGCGCGACGGGCACGATCCGCTCCAGCCGGGGCGCGCCCTGCTCATCGACGAACCGTCCCCTGACATCACTCACGGCCCGGTTCACCTGCACGTACGCGCGCCCGAGCGTCTGGTCGACGCTCGACGCGACCTTGGCCTTCGCGTCGCCCACGATCGTCTTCGGGTGCACCCGCACCCCGATCTCGTCGAGCGTCTCGGCCAGCACCTCGCGGCGGCGCCTGATGTCCGCCTCGATCTGCGCCGGGGTTCTCGTGTCCGACGTGTCCGCCACCGTACGGCCTCCGATGTGAAGCTGATGCTGTCCTGTTTGCCTTCCGGACAGTCTGTCAGCTCTGCGGCCGACCGCACCGTCAGGACCCCCGGTTACGCTGTTCCGATGAGCGAGCGACTCCAGCCCGGGGACACCGCCCCCGCCTTCACCCTCCAGGACGCCGACGGCAACGAGGTCTCCCTGGCCGACCACAAGGGCCGCAAGGTCATCGTCTACTTCTACCCCGCAGCCCTTACCCCCGGCTGCACGAAGCAGGCGTGCGACTTCACGGACAACCTCGACCTGCTGGCCGGCGCGGGGTACGACGTGCTCGGCATCTCCCCCGACCGGCCCGAGAAGCTGGCCAAGTTCCGCGAGACGGAGTCCCTGAAGGTCACCCTCCTCGCCGACCCGGACAAGTCCGTCCTCGACGCCTACGGCGCGTTCGGCGAGAAGAAGAACTACGGCAAGACGTACATGGGCGTCATCCGCTCCACGATCGTGGTCGACGAGGAGGGCAAGGTGGAACGGGCCCTGTACAACGTCCGCGCCACAGGCCACGTCGCCAAGATCATCAAGGATCTGGGGATCTGAGGACGCTGCCCGGCCAGTAGCATGGCCGGGCAGTGCAGCGAGCGGCCGTGGTGGAATTGGCAGTCACGCTGGGTTTAGGTCCCAGTGGGGTAACTCCCGTGAGGGTTCGAGTCCCTCCGGCCGCACCAGTTCTCTTTCCGTCCGTCAGCCCAACAGCTCCCGCACCACCGGCACCAGCCCCCGGAATGCCTTTCCGCGGTGGCTGATCGCGTTCTTCTCGTCCGGGGTCAGTTCCGCGCAGGTCCGTGTCTCGCCGTCCGGCTGGAGGATCGGGTCGTAGCCGAAGCCGTGGGTGCCTGCGGGGGTGTGGCGGAGGGTGCCGGTCAGGCGGCCCTCGACCACGCGTTCCGTGCCGTCGGGGAGGGCCAGGGCCGCGGCGCAGGCGAAGTACGCGCCGCGGTGCTCGTCGGCGATGTCGCCGAGCTGGGCGAGGAGGAGGTCCAGGTTGGCCCGGTCGTCGCCGTGGCGGCCGGCCCAGCGGGCGGAGAAGATGCCGGGCGCGCCGTTCATGACGTCGACGCAGAGGCCGGAGTCGTCGGCGACGGCGGGCAGGCCGGTGGCCTGCGCGAGGGCGTGCGCCTTGAGCAGGGCGTTCTCGGCGAAGGTGACGCCGGTCTCCTTGACGTCGGGGATGTCGGGGTAGGCGTCGGTGCCGACCAGTTCGTGCGGGAGGCCGGCCGCGCCCAGGATGGCGCGGAGTTCGGTGATCTTTCCGGCGTTGCGGGTGGCGAGGATCAGGCGGGTCATGGGGTCCAGTATGTCGTCCGGTGACCCGCCTCCCTCGCGCGCCGGCTACGGCGTGCAGACCTTCGTCAGTTCGCCCGCCGCGTCGGTGACCGGGCTGATGTCGGGGGTCGCGTCGCCGTTCTCGACGGAGGTGCGGACGTTGTCGACGGCCTTGCCGAGGTCGTCCACGGCCTTGTTGACGTCGGCGTTGTCGGTCCTGTCGCCGATCTTGTCCAGGTTCTTGTCGATGGTGGTCAACGACTCCTCCAACTGCGTGGGGTCGTTCCCCGCGGCCTCGACGGCCTGCTGGAGCGCGGTGACGCTGTCGGCGATGGCGTCGGCCGTCTGGACGCAGTCCAGTGCCTTGTCGACGGCGTCGCAGCCGGTGGTCAGACCGGTGGTCAGGCCGACGGCGGCCACGGCGGCCACGGCGAGTGCGGTGCGGCGACGGCTTCGGCGTCGGGTCGCGGCCATGAGTACGGTCCTCCCCTTGGGACAGGGCCGCGGGACCGGCCCCCTGTGCGGTGCGCCGGACGTACGGCGGTGAAGCCGTACGTCCGTACCTCTAGTGACGCGGCGGAGGGCGGCACAGTTGCGTGCGGGGGCCGCCGTTCTTGGTGCGGTCTTTACCTTTCGAGGACCGTCGACAGGGCCTTGCGCTGGAGGTCGGCGAGTTCGGCGCACCCGGCGGTGGCGAGGTCGAGGAGGGTGTTCAGCTCGTCGCGGGCGAAGGGCTCGGCCTCGGCGGTGCCCTGCACCTCGACGAAGCGGCCGTCGCCGGTGCAGACGACGTTCATGTCGGTGTCGGCGCGGACGTCCTCCTCGTAGCGCAGGTCGAGCAGGGGGGTGCCGCCGACGATGCCGACGGAGACGGCCGAGACGGTGCCGACGAGGGGCTTGCGGCTGGGGCGGATCAGCTTGTTGGCCTGGCCCCAGGTGATGGCGTCGGCCAGGGCGACGTAGGCGCCGGTGATGGCGGCGGTGCGGGTGCCGCCGTCGGCCTGGAGGACGTCGCAGTCCAGGACGATCGTCGTCTCGCCGAGGGCCTTGTAGTCGATCACCGCGCGCAGCGAGCGGCCGATGAGCCGGCTGATCTCGTGGGTGCGGCCGCCGATGCGGCCCTTGACCGACTCGCGGTCGCCGCGGGTGTTGGTGGCGCGGGGCAGCATGGCGTACTCGGCGGTGACCCAGCCCTCACCGCTGCCCTTGCGCCAGCGGGGAACGCCTTCGGTGACGGAGGCGGTGCAGAGGACTTTGGTGTCGCCGAAGGAGACGAGGACGGAGCCCTCGGCGTGCTTGCTCCAGCCGCGTTCGATGGTGACGGGGCGGAGCTGGTCGGGCGTGCGGCCGTCGATGCGTGACATGCGGGTGAGCCTAGCGGCCCGGCGGGATGCGGAGGGGGCCCCTCCCATGCCGGGAGGAGCCCCCTCGGGCCCGGTGGGCACAGGATGTGCGCCGGGCTCACATCATGTCTTCGATCTCCGCGGCGATCGGGTCGGCGTCCGTGCCGATGACGACCTGGATCGCGGTGCCCATCTTGACGACGCCGTGGGCGCCGGCGGCCTTGAGGGCGGCTTCGTTCACCAGGGAGGGGTCGTTGACCTCGGTGCGCAGGCGCGTGATGCAGCCTTCGATCTCGTCGATGTTGCCGATGCCGCCGAGCCCGGCGACGATCTTCTCAGCCTTGGTGGCCATGTTCCTTCTCCCTGATCCGAACCGCTTTGTCGCAGTAACGCACGCCCGGCCCGCTTCCGCGAGCTTCTCCGTCCGTCAGCTGGTCTACACCTTACGGTTCACCAGCGTCCAGGATCGGTGCGGTGCCGGTGCTCCGGGGTGCGGGCGGAATTGTGGGTTCCTTATGTCGCCTACACCGTGTTAAAACAGGTCCGCACCACTGAGTGGTGTAGACCACCACCCGTGTTGGAGGAACCACGATGAGCACCGCCACCGCTTCGGCGGCTCCCGCGAGGAAGCGGGGACAGGGCCTGTTGCAGGGCCTGCAGAAGATCGGCCGCAGCCTGCAGCTCCCGATCGCCGTTCTGCCGGCGGCGGGCATCATGGTCCGGCTCGGCCAGGACGACATCTTCGGCAAGGACGGCCTGGGCTGGGACAGGGTCGCCGCGGTCTTCAACAACGCGGGCAGCGCGCTGACCGGTTCCCTGCCGCTCCTGTTCTGCATAGGCGTGGCCATCGGCTTCGCCAAGAAGGCCGACGGCTCCACCGCCCTGGCCGCACTCGTCGGCTTCCTGGTGTACAGCAAGGTCCTCCAGGCTTTCCCGGTCACCGAGGCGGTGGTCAAGAAGGGCGCGGACACCGCCGCGACGTACAACGATCCCGGTGTCCTCGGCGGCATCATCATGGGTCTGCTGGCCGCCGTGTTGTGGCAGCGGTACCACCGCAAGAAGCTGGTGGACTGGCTCGGCTTCTTCAACGGCCGCCGGCTGGTGCCGATCATCATGGCTTTCGTCGGCATCGTCATGGGTGTCTTCTTCGGGCTGGTGTGGGAGCCGATCGGCGACGCCATCGCGAACTTCGGCGAGTGGATGACGGGGCTGGGCGCGGGCGGCGCGGCGCTGTTCGGCGCGGTGAACCGCGGGCTGATCCCGATCGGCATGCACCAGTTCGTGAACACGGTGGCCTGGTTCCAGCTCGGCGAGTTCAAGGAAGCCTCCGGTCACATCGCGCAGGGCGACATCGGCCGCTTCCTGGCCGGTGACCCGTCCGCCGGTCTCTTCCAGTCCGGCTTCTTCCCGATCATGATGTTCGGTCTGCCGGCCGCCGCGATCGCCATCGCGCACTGCGCACGGCCCGAGCGCCGCAAGGCCGTGATGGGCATGATGGTCTCGCTGGCGGCGACCTCGTTCGTCACCGGTGTGACCGAGCCGATCGAGTTCTCGTTCATGTTCATCGCGCCGCTCCTGTACGTGCTGCACGCGGTCCTCACGGCCGTCTCCATGGCGGTGACCTGGGGGCTGGGGGTGCACGCCGGCTTCAACTTCTCGGCCGGCTTCATCGATTACGCCCTCAACTGGCATCTGGCGACCAAGCCCTGGCTGATCATCCCGATCGGCCTGGTCTTCGCGGTGATCTACTACGTGACCTTCCGCTTCGCCATCATCAAGTTCGACCTGAAGACCCCGGGCCGCGAGCCCGAGGAGGAGGTCGAGGACCTCACGAAGGCGTGAGACAGCCGCAGCGTGCGCGGAGGCCCCCCGGAACCGTCTGGTTCCGGGGGGCCTTTCCGCGGGTCACGGCGCTCGCGGCTCTCAGATCGCGTACACGGCCCGGGGGGCCGCCACCTCCGTCGGCCCGTCGTACACCGACCGGGCGTCCGCCAGGTTGGTGCGGGGGTCGGTCCACGGCGGGATGTGGGTGAGGACCAGGCGGCGCGCACCGGCGCGGGCGGCGGTCTCGCCCGCCTCGCGGCCGTTGAGGTGGAGGTCGGGGATGTCCTCCTTGCCGTGGGTGAAGGCGGCCTCGCAGAGGAACAGGTCGGTGTCCCGGGCGAGTTCGTCCAGTACGGCGGTGACGCCCGTGTCGCCGGAGTAGGTGAGGGAGCGGCCGCCGTGCTCGACGCGGATGGCGTACGCCTCCACGGGGTGGGCGACGCGCTCGGTGTGCACGGTGAAGGGGCCGATGTCGAAGGTGCCCGGCTTGACCGTGTGGAAGTCGAAGACCTCGCTCATCGACGAGGCGGAGGGGGTGTCGGCGTAGGCGGTGGTGAGCCGGTGCTCGGTGCCCTCGGGGCCGTAGACCGGGAGAGGGGCGCAGCGGCCGCCCTCGAACCGGTAGTAGCGCGCGACGAAGTACGCGCACATGTCGATGCAGTGGTCGGCGTGCAGGTGGCTGAGGAAGATCGCGTCGAGGTCGTAGAGACCGCAGTGGCGCTGCAGCTCGCCCAGGGCGCCGTTGCCCATGTCGAGAAGCAGCCGGAAGCCGTCGGCCTCGACGAGGTAGCTCGAACAGGCCGATTCCGCGGACGGGAACGACCCCGAGCAGCCGACGACGGTGAGCTTCATGGAGCAGAAACCTCCGCTGGCGGATGTGGAGAGACGGGGGTCGTGCGGTTAACCGAGCGTAAGGCGCAAAACCTCCGGTCGCTCCTCCGCCAGGGGCCGTTGTGGGCGAACTCACCTGTGGTGTCACCGGTTCGGCTGGAAGCGGGGCGCATGGGACCGACGAGGGGGCGCGCATATGCGGCGCGCGCCGGTAACGTCGCTCGGTATGAACACGTCCTGGTGGCTCGCGATCGCGGCGCTGGCCGTGCTGGGGTTGGTCGCCGCGCTCGTCGACGGCTGGGGGCGGGGCCGTCGGCCGGCCGGCCGGCGTCGCCCGCCGGCCCGGCCCGGGGAGCGGCCGCGGCCGCGGCCCGCGGAGATCTGGTGGGCGAACGTGCCCTACGAGGAGCGGCGGGGCGGCAAGGACCGGCCCTGTCTGGTGATCTCGGTGCGCGGGCGGCGCGCGGTCGTCGCGAAGATCACGAGCCGTGACCGGGACGGCCGTCACGGGGTGATCGCCCTGCCGCCGGGTTCGGTCGGCGACGCGCGGGGCCGGGCGAGTTTCCTGGAGACCGAGGAACTGCGTGAGGTACCCGTGAGCGACTTCCGCCGCCGGGTGGGAGTGGTGGACCCGGTCCTGTGGGACCGGGTCCGTCACCTCGCCGGGTAGCCGGCCCGGGACCCGGAGCCGGCTGGGGCCTCGGGCCCGGCCGTGGCCGGCCGTGGCCTCAGGCCCAGAGCCGGCCGTGGCCTCAGGCCCAGAGCTGGCCGTGGAGGGTCTCGATGGCCTCTTCCGTGGTGGGTGCCGTGTAGACGCCCGTGGAGAGGTACTTCCAGCCGCCGTCGGCGACGACGAAGACCACGTCCGCGCTCTCGCCTGCCTTGAGCGCCTTGGTGGCGACGCCGATCGCGGCGTGCAGCGCGGCGCCGGTGGAGACGCCCGCGAAGATGCCCTCCTGCTGGAGCAGCTCGCGGGTGCGGGTCACGGCGTCGGCGGAGCCGACCGAGAATCGGGTGGTCAGCACCGAGGCGTCGTACAGCTCCGGCACGAAGCCCTCGTCGAGGTTGCGCAGGCCGTAGACGAGGTCGTCGTAACGGGGCTCGGCCGCGACGATCTTCACGTCGGGCTTGTGCTCGCGCAGGTAGCGGCCGACGCCCATGAGGGTGCCGGTCGTGCCGAGGCCGGCCACGAAGTGGGTGACGGAGGGGAGGTCGGCGAGGATCTCGGGGCCGGTGCCGGCGTAGTGCGCGCCGGCGTTGTCCGGGTTGCCGTACTGGTAGAGCATCACCCAGTCCGGGTGCTCGGCACCGAGTTCCTTGGCGACCCGTACGGCGGTGTTGGAGCCGCCCGCCGCCGGGGAGGAGATGATCTCCGCGCCCCACATGGCGAGCAGGTCGCGCCGCTCCTGGGAGGTGTTCTCCGGCATGACGCAGACCATGCGGTAGCCCTTGAGCCTGGCCGCCATGGCGAGCGAGATGCCGGTGTTGCCGCTGGTCGGTTCCAGGATCGTGCAGCCGGGGGTGAGCCGGCCGTCCTTCTCCGCCCGCTCGATCATGTGCAGGGCCGGGCGGTCCTTGATCGAGCCGGTGGGGTTGCGGTCCTCCAGCTTGGCCCAGATCGAGACGTCGGCGGAGGGCGACAGCCGCGGCAGGCGCACCAGTGGGGTGTTGCCCACCGCGGCCAGCGGAGAGTCGTAGCGCATGCCTATCAGGCCATACCGCCGGCCACGGCCGGCAGGATCGTCACGCTGTCGCCGTCGCTCAGCTTGGTGTTGATGCCGTCGAGGAAGCGGACGTCCTCGTCGTTGAGGTACACGTTGACGAAGCGGCGCAGCCGGCCGTCGTCGACAACGCGGCCCTGGATGCCCGTGTGCCGGGTGTCGAGGTCGGCGAGGAGCGCGGCGAGGGTCTCTCCGTTGCCCTCCACCGCCTTCTGACCGTCGGTGTACGTGCGGAGGATGGTCGGGATGCGGACCTCGATGGCCATGGCTCAGGGCTCCTGTCAGGAAGTGTGGTCGGTTCTCTGGGCGCGCGGTCGGGCGCCGCGGCTCACGGCCGTACGGCGGCAGGGGGCAGCGTCAACAGATGGCGCTGGCGAGCCTGCACAGGTCGACGTGCAGCCGCGCCACGAGCAGCGTGCCCGGCGTCCTCAAGCTCACGTCGTGGAAAACCATGGGGTCATCGTATCGATTCCCGGTCCGGGTCCTGGAATGTGATCTCATCCTGCGGACGATGTTCATCCGCAGTGCGAGACCGCCCGGTCCGGACCGTCAAGTCCGGACCGCCTACGCCGGGACCACCTGGACCTCCTCCTCCGTGACCTCTCCCGCCACGATGCGGTAGGAGCGGAACTGGAAGTCGCCGGCGCCGTCGGTGTCGGCGGTGGAGACCAGCACGTAGTGGGCGCCGGGCTCGTTGGCGTAGGTGATGTCGGTGCGCGAGGGGTATGCCTCGGTCGCCGTGTGGGAGTGGTAGATCACCACCGGCTCCTCGTCGCGGTCGTCCATCTCGCGGTAGAGCTTGAGCAGGTCCTGCGAGTCGAACTCGTAGAAGGTCGGCGAGCGGGCGGCGTTCAGCATGGGGACGAAGCGCTCGGGGCGGCCCGTGCCCACGGGTCCGGCGACGACGCCGCACGCCTCGTCGGGGTGGTCCTCGCGCGCGTGGGCCACGATCTGGTCGTACAGGGCCTGGGTGAGGGTCAGCATGGGGGTCAGGATAAGCAGACGGGCCCCTCCGTACCGGTGGGTGGTACGGAGGGGCCCACATGCCGGACGGGTCAGCCGACGGCCTTCTCGAATTCCGGTTCGCCGCCCCGGTCGGTGGTCTTGGGGGTGCGGCTCTTGAGGACGGCCCAGCCGATGCCGAGGGCGGCGGCCCAGCCGGCCATGACGTAGAGGCAGACGCGGGCGTCGGCGTCGATGGCGATCAGCACGGTGACGAAGAGGAGGAAGGCGATCGCGATGTAGGAGCAGACGGAGCCGCCGGGTGCGGGGAAGGACGAGGCGGGCAGGCGGCCCGCGACGACCTGGCGGCGGTAGAGGACGTGGCTGATGAGGATCATCAGCCAGGTCCAGATGCCGGCGGCGGTGGCCAGCGAGGTGACGTAGCCGAACGCCTTCTCCGGGACGATGTAGTTCAGGACCACGCCGATGCCCATGAAGACCACCGAGGTGGTGATGCCGATCGCGGGGGTCTTGGTGGAGGAGAGGCGGTTGAAGACCCGCGGTGCCTCGCCGTTGTCGGCGAGGGTGCGCAGCATCCGGCCGGTGGAGTACATGCCGGAGTTGCAGGAGGAGAGCGCCGCGGTGAGGACGACGAAGTTGACGATGCCGGCGCCGGCGGGGATGCCGATGACCGCGAACGCCTTCACGAAGGGGCTCGCGCCGCCGGCGAACTCGGTCCACTTCACCACGCAGAGGATGACGGTGAGGGCGCCGACGTAGAACAGGGCGATGCGCCAGGGCAGGGTGTTGATCGCCTTGGGGAGGGTCTTCTCCGGGTTCTCGGACTCGCCGGCGGTGACGCCGACCAGTTCGACGGCGAGGTAGGCGAACATCACGCCCTGGAGGGTCATCAGGGACGAGCCGACGCCCTTGGGGAAGAAGCCGTCGAAGGCCCACAGGTTGGAGACGGCCGCGTCGGGTCCGGCCTGGCTGAAGCCGAAGGTGAGCACGCCGAGACCGATGACGATCATGCCGATGATGGCGGTGACCTTGACCATCGAGAACCAGAACTCGATCTCGCCGAAGAGCTTCACCGAGATCAGGTTGGCGACGAACAGCACGACCAGGAAGACCAGGGCCGTCACCCACTGCGGGACGCCCGGGAACCAGTAGTTGATGTAGATGGCGGCGGCGGTCAGCTCGGCCATGCCGGTGACCACCCACATCAGCCAGTACGTCCAGCCGGTGAAGTAGCCGAAGAACGGGCCGAGGAACTCACGGGAGTACTCGGCGAAGGAACCCGAGACCGGACGGTAGAGCAGCAGCTCGCCCAGGGCCCGCATGATGAAGAAGATGATCAGGCCCGCGAGGGCGTACATGACGATGAGGCTGGGACCGGCCTTGGCGATGTTCGCCCCGGCACCGAGGAAGAGGCCGACGCCGATGGCGCCGCCGATCGCGATCATCTGGACCTGGCGGCTGCCGAGTCCTCGCTCGTAGCCCTCCTCGGGGGCCTGGTCAGGGCCTTTGCCCGTGTCGACCTGCGCTGAGGTCATGGTGGTGCGCCTTTCTCCATACCGACCCGGGCCTCTCGTCGGCCGCGGACCGGATCTCGATCCCCCCGGATACTGGAGTGGAGCGGGCCTCACGTCCCGCTCGTGCCTGGCCGGCGGTCCGCCGGCTCGGTGGCGCACCCGGACGACATTCGGGTGGTGTCGGCCGGGCGATCGTGAAGATTTACCACGGTCGCCGAGCCGATCACAGGGCGCCTCTGTGGCACACAGCACAGACAGAATCAGACAAAGGGCCACCGACGGGTGCACAGCGGGGCGCCGTGGTGACGCGATCGTTATCCGGAATTGAGGCCCCGCTGAGCGGGGCACGCGGCAGTGGCGGCGCTACGGCAGCAGCGTGGAGACCAGCGTCTCCTGGAGCCCGCCCAGCCACAGGTACGCCATCACCATCGGCTTGCGCGGGTCCTCGTCCGGGAGGCGGTAGAGCAGGTCGGCGTCGTCCTCGTCGGCGATGTCCAGCCGGGAGGCGATGGCGAGCCGCAGGTCGTTCAGCGCGCCGAGCCACTGCCGCGACTCCTGCGCCGAGAGCTTCAGGACCGCCCCGCCCTCGCCGGCGGCGGCCGAGGCCAGCGTGTCCAGGGAACGGACCACGGCCAGGGCGTTCTCCCGCTTGCCGGCCCTGAGGTCGTTCTCGGTGAACCGGCGGAACTCCGAGGACCTCTCCCGCTGCTCCTCCGCCTCGGCGGCCTGCGGCGCGGCCTCCGGGTCGGTGTAGGCGTCCGGGAAGAGGCGGCGCAGCACCGGGTCGGAGGGCGGTTCGCTCGGGCCCTCGGCGAAGAGGTCGGCGAGCGGGTCGTCGGGCGCGTCGCCGCCGGGTCCGGGGCCGATCAGCTCCAGGAGCTGGACGGCCAGCGACCGGATGATGGAGATCTCGACGTCGTCGAGGGCGACGGCCGCGCCGCCGCCGGGGAGCGGTTCGAAGTGTCCTGGCATGAGCGTGTTTCAGCTACTTCCGGTCCTGCTGGAGGGTGGCCCACAGACCGTAGCCGTGCATGGCCTGCACATCGCGTTCCATCTCCTCGCGGGTGCCGCTGGAGACGACCGCCCGGCCCTTGTGGTGGACGTCGAGCATGAGCTTGGTGGCCTTGTCCTTGGAGTAGCCGAAGTACGTCTGGAAGACGTACGTGACATAGCTCATGAGGTTGACCGGGTCGTTGTGGACGAGCGTGATCCAGGGGACGTCCGGCTCGGGAACGGCGAAGGTCTCCTCGGCCGTCTCGGTGCGTTCGATCTCTACGGGAGCGGGTGACGTCACACCGCCCATGCTAGCCCGGCGGACTCGCCGGATCAGAAATCGTCAGACTGACGAAATGGGAGTACCATCCGACGCTATGAACACAGCGGACCTCGGGCTGCCGGTCGACGTTCCCTCGACGGCGCTCTTCACGGACCAGTACGAGCTGACGATGGTGCGGGCGGCCCTGGCGGCGGGCACGGCCGGCCGGCGCAGCGTGTTCGAGGTTTTCACCCGGCGGCTGCCGAACGGGCGCCGCTACGGCGTGGTGGCGGGGACCGGCCGGGTGCTCGACGCCGTGGAGAACTTCCGCTTCGACACCGGTGTCATCGACTTCCTGCGCGAGCAGGGCATCGTCGACGAGCCGACCCTGGCCTGGCTCGCGGAGTACCGATTCAGCGGTGACATCTGGGGCTACCCGGAGGGCGAGGTGTACTTCCCGGGCTCGCCGATCATGCGGGTGGAGGGCAGCTTCGCCGAGTGCGTGCTGCTGGAGACGGTGATCCTCTCCATCCTCAACCACGACTCGGCGATCGCCGCCGCCGCCTCCCGGATGGCGTCCGCGGCCGGGGACCGCCCGCTGATCGAGATGGGCGCCCGGCGCACCCACGAGCTGGCCGCCGTGGCCGCCGCCCGCGCCGCCTACGTCGGCGGCTTCACCACCACCTCCGACCTGGCCGCGGGGTTCCGGTACGGCATCCCGACCGTCGGCACCTCCGCGCACGCCTTCACCCTGCTGCACGACAACGAGCGGGACGCCTTCCGCGCGCAGGTCGACGCCCTCGGCCCGGGGACGACGCTGCTGGTGGACACCTACGACGTCGAGCAGGCCGTCCGTACGGCGGTGGAGGTGGCCGGTCCGGGGCTGGGCGCGGTACGCATCGACTCCGGCGACCTGCTGCTGGTCGCGCACCGGGTACGTCAGCAGCTGGACGAGCTGGGCGCGACCGGCACGAGGATCGTCGTCACCTCGGACCTGGACGAGTACGCCATCGCCTCGCTGGCGGCGGCGCCCGTGGACGCCTACGGGGTCGGCACCCAGCTGGTGACCGGCTCCGGGCACCCGACCGCGTCCATGGTCTACAAGCTGGTCGCGCGCGCCGAGTCCGACGACCCGAGGGCGCCGCTGCGGCCGGTGGCGAAGAAGTCCAGCGGCGGGAAGACGTCGATGGGCGGACGCAAGTGGGCCGCGCGGCGCCTGGACGCGGAAGGGAGCGCCGAGGCGGAGGTGGTCGGCACCGGTCCGGTCCCCGCCGCCCTGGTCGACCGGCAGCTCCTGGTCGAGCTGGTCAAGGGCGGTGAGGTGGTCGCCCGGGAGCCGCTGGACGTCGCCCGGGAGCGGCACGCGACGGCCCGCGCGAACCTCCCGCTCTCCGCCACCCAGCTCTCGCGAGGGGAACCCGTCCTTCCGACGGAGTACGCGCACGGGGGCTCGGGTAGCTAAAGCAGGTGCGCAGCGACCACTCCGGCGGGCCCCCCACCCACGGCGCCGGACGGCAGTACCCCCTGCGGTCCGTCCCCCGGGCCCGCACCCCGTCAGTTCCGACCCGCTAGTCGAAGGACACCGACCATGCGCCGCGCCTTGATCGTCGTAGACGTGCAGAACGACTTCTGTGAAGGGGGCAGCCTCGCCGTCGCCGGTGGCGCCGACGTGGCCGCCGCCGTCACCGAGCTGATCGGGCAGGCTCCGGCCGGCTACCGCCACGTCGTCGCCACCCGCGACCACCACGTCGCTCCCGGCGGACACTTCGCCGACAACCCCGACTACCTGCACTCCTGGCCGGCGCACTGCGTCGCCGGGACCGAGGGCGTGGGGTTCCACCCGAACTTCGCGCCGGCCGTCGCCTCCGGCGCGGTCGACGCCGTCTTCAGCAAGGGCGCGTACGCGGCGGCGTACAGCGGCTTCGAGGGCGCCGACGAGAACGGCACGGCGCTCGGGGACTGGCTGCGCGACCGGCAGGTCGACGAGGTCGACATCGTCGGGATCGCCACCGACCACTGCGTACGGGCGACCGCGCTGGACGCCGTGCGCCACGGTTTCCGCACCCAGGTGCTGCTCGACCTCACCGCCGGGGTGGCCGCGGCGACCACCGAGCGGGCGCTGGAGGAGCTGCGGGAGGCGGGCGTGGAGCTGACGGGCAAGCCCGTCGTGCAGTGAGCGACCGGCCCGGGTCCCGCGTGCCGTGAATCCGGGCCGCGGCCCGGGTCCCCGGGGTCCTACGTCTGGGCCGTGGGGCCTCTGAGCAGGGCCCGGATCGGGTGCCACAGCTCCTGGGCGAGTTCCGGCCCGCGGGCGGCGGTGCCCGTGGGGGCCGTGCGCCACAGCAGGCCGTCCGGGTGGTGCAGGACGGCGGTGATCTCGTCCGGCGTCGGCGGGGCGGCGTTGCCCCGCAGGTAGACCGCCCGCAGGCCCAGGTTGCGCAGCCTGGTCAGGGCGCGCGCCCGGTTGCGGGAGTGGACGAGCACGCGGACGCTGCCGGGTCCCGACGCGGCGGGGCTGGGCAGGTTCAGGGCCACCACCACCGTGCCGTTCGGCAGCTTGCAGAAACCTCCTGCGGCCATGCGGTCATACCCCCGTATCAGCCGGTGTCAATAAGAGAACCACAGGACGCACCTAAACACGGATCGGCGGCACCCCGCCAGGGGGGTACCGCCGATCACGCTCTGACCTGCGTAAACGTTCTTTACTTCACCGCGGGGCCGACTTCCAGCTCGATCGTGGAGCCGTCCCGGGCCTCCTTCGTGATCTTGATCTTGGTGTTGGTGTCAGTTGTCTCGACGCCGCCGGTCGGGTTCGACGGGTCGTAGTAGTCACCGGCGTGGTCGTCGAAGACGGGGACGCCCTTCGCGGACGGGACGCGGGTGACGACGCCCGCCTTGTGCAGCGTGAGCGCGTCGGTGCGGTAGGTGCTGAAGGGCGAGTCGTACGCCTGGAACCGGTTCCGCATCAGCGTGCCGTCGGACCACTTCAGCGCCGTCGGGTGCGCGTCGACCGGGAGGATCAGACCGGTGCCCGGGTGGTCGCCGGTGTTGTTGTCCGCCTGGGAGGTGTCCCACTTCCAGATCAGCAGGCCGTTCTGGTACGGGAAGTGCTCCACCCAGTCCGGGCGGGTCGTCGAGAAGCCGAAGTTGTACGGGCCCGTCCGCAGCGTGGTGTCGTACGAGACGTACTGGCGGTTCTCGGCGATGTAGTACTGCGCGTACTCCTTGGTGAAGGACGCGCCGACGCGGGAGAAGCCGGTGGCGGTCCACGCGGCGTCCGCGGTCTCGGCGTTGTCGGCGAAGAGCGCGCCGCCGTCGGCCGTCACGGTGATCTCGTCGGCGGTGAAGCCCTTCAACGCGACGCCGCCGTCGGTCTGGTAGCGGAAGCGGAGGTCGATCTCCTGGCCCGCGTAGGCGTCCAGGGAGTAGGCCAGCTTCCGGTGCGCGTCGACCGAACCGGTGAGGGCCGGCTTGTCGCTGGCGTCGCGCGGGATGGCGGTGCCGTCCGCGGTGCCGTCCAGCGGCGTCCAGTTCGAGCCGCCGTCGGTGGAGACCTCGGTGTAGAGGTAGTCGTAGTCGGACTCGATGTCCCACCAGCCGTCGAGGGTCAGTTCGGCGGCGGACTTCCCGGTGAGGTCGACCGTGCGGGTCAGGGTGTTCTTCAGGTCGTTGCCGCTGCCGCTCCACCACTGGGTGGCGCCCTCGGCGGGCTCGACGACCTCGGTGGTGACCTCGCGGTCCGGCAGGGTGACGACCAGCGCCTGGTCGTTCTTGGTGTTGTACTCCGCGACGCCGAGCTTGTGCTTCGACTTCTTCCCGGCCTCGGCGGTGGTGTAGTCGAGCCAGCCGAGCTGGAGCTTGTCCCAGGCGTTCATGTCGCCGGGCAGGTCGCCGATGGCGTCCTCACCGCGGCCGAGCCAGGAACCGGAGGACATCAGCGTCCAGAACCCGGTGGAGTTCTCGCCGCCGTTGGTGTCGTACTCGTCGGGCAGACCGAGGTCGTGGCCGTACTCGTGGGCGAAGACGCCGAGTCCGCCGTTCTCCGGCTGGATGGTGTAGTCGCCGATCCAGATGCCGGTGTCGCCGACCTGGGTGCCGCCGAGCTTGTTGGTGTCGGGGCCGGTCGCGCCGGCGTCCGTGCCGAACGCGTACCAGCGGTGCGCCCAGATGGCGTCCTCGCCCTGCGCGCCGCCGCCGGCCGACTCGTCCTCGCCGGCGTGCACGAGCTGGAAGTGGTCGATGTAGCCGTCGGGCTCGTTGAAGTCGCCGTCGCCGTCATGGTCGTAGCGGTCCCACTGGTCGAACTCGGCCAGTTCCGCCTTGATCTCGGCGGCGGTGGCGCCGGCCGCCTCGCGCTCGGCGACCCAGGCGTTCACGCCGTCCTCGACGGCGTTCCAGGCGCAGGTGTCGCAGTCGTTGGAGCCGTAGCGGGCCTCGTTGTAAGGGACCTTGACCCAGTCCGTGACCTCGCCGTCCACCGAGTAGCGGCCCGAGGACTGCTTCTCGTAGTACTTCTTGAGCGACTCGGTGTCCTTGCCCGTGCCGAAGTACAGCTCCTGGTAGTGCTCCTGGTCGTAGTCGGCCAGCCAGTCGGTGCTGTTGTCGACGGAGCGGTCCGGCTCGGCGATCTGGTTGTGCAGCGGGCCGGGGGTACCGCCGTAGCGGCTGTCGACCTCGTCGCCGAACTCGACCAGGATGGTGAAGATCTTGTCGGTCTTCTCCCGGCCCAGTTCGACGTACTTGGTGTCGCCCTTCTTGCCCTTGAGGCCGACGACGCGGGAGCCGTCCCGCTCGGTGGCGGTGGCCTTGCCGGATATCAGCTGGTCGAGGGCCTCCTGGCGCTGCGCGTCCTGCGTCTTGCTCAGGGGACCGTCGAAGTCGTGCTCCCGCTGCTTCTCCGGCTGCGGGTCCTGCCGGTCGACGGCGGCGGGCCGGGCGGGCGCGTCCGCCTCGGCCACCGCGAAGGTGGAGAACGTGGCGGTGGCGGCGGCGAGCGTGACACCGATCGCGGTCGCCCGGAACGTCCAGGGTCTGCTGGTCACTTGAGATCCTCCCCCGCGTCCCTCCGCGTGCGGTGCACGTGTTCAACGCGTGTAGTCAAGTGACGACATTTGACCGGAGGGGCACGAGAAAAGACAGACCTTGACTTGAACAGAACAACGGCGCTATGCGGAGGCCAGGTCCGGTAAACGGACACGCTGCCGCAACGCGGCAGAAACGAAACGGGCGCGTGTGACCGCCCGTTCAGGGCACCGCATGAATCCGTGCGCCCCCCGTGCTGCCGCACTGTTGGTCAGGTCACGCTTACTCACCGTTCCACTCGGGCATGCGACCGATTAGAGTCGCTTGGCGGAACGCCCGGTAGTCGGCGGAAAGCCAGGCCGACAGCACGCCTCACCCCCGAGATCACATCTTCCGAGGACACGATGGCCATGCCCCGTCCGACTGTCGCACAGCTCGCCTACGGTTCCCTCACCGTGATCCTCTCCACCGCCGCCATGCTGCTGCTGTCGCAGACCAGTTCCGGCGTGTGGATCTCCCTCGTCGCCGTGGTGGCGCTCGGCCTCGGGCTCCTGGTGGCGATGACCGTACCGACGCCCAGGCCGCGCCCGGTCGCGGTCGACCAGCCGTCCACCGCCACCGCCGACCCGGCGCCGGTCTCCGTGGCCCCCCGTGCCACCGACCGCACCGGCGAGACGATCGGCCGGCACGCGGCCTGACCGCGGCGCGCGACCGACGCACGACCACGTACGACCACGTACGACCACGCACGAGCGGACGCGAGGGCGTCCGGCGGATGCCGCACCGGTGTCCGCCGGACGCCCTCGCGTCCGTCAACGCGTGCTGACCACCACGGTCTTGGCCGCCTTGTCGTGCAGGCCCTGCTTGTAGGGCCGGTCGAAGTAGCTCCAGCCGCCGCAGATGATGGTCCACACGCAGGCGCAGCAGAACGCGAACGGGATCCACAGCACCGCGGCACGGATCAGCGCGGACTGCGGGGCGGGCGTGGCCCCGTTGTCGAGCCTGGCCACGCGCATGCCCAGCACCTTCTTGCCGAGCGTCTGGCCCGTCCTGCTGATCAGGAAGGTGTCGTAGGCGATGTACAGCACCGCCGCGATCACCGACTGCCAGAAGGAGGCGCCGACCCCCACCTGGTCGCTGTCCACGGAGTACGACTGGACCCGGAAGGCCCAGCTCAGCAGCCAGACGACGAGACCCACGAGGATCATGTCGATGATCCGGGCGAGCGTGCGGCGGGCGCTGTCGGCGAGCGGGGGCATACCGGCGAGGGGGTCGCCGGCGGGTCCCCCGCCCCCGCCGTTGTACGGCCCCCCGCCGCCACCGTTGTACGGGCCGCCGCCACCGCCGTTGTAGGGGCCGCCGCCACCGCCGTTGTACGGGCCGCCGCCGGGTGGCGGGGGCTGGTTGCCGCCGTACGGCGGAGGCTGCCGGCCGTCTCCGGGGGGCGGGCTGTCGTACGGAGAGCCCGTGCCGCCCGCGCCCGGACCGGTTCCGGGCGGCGGGGGCTGCTTCCGATACGGGTCGTCTTCGGGCGGCTGCCGGCCGGGGCCGGAGGGCGGTTCGCTGCTCATGGCCCGAGTCGACCGCGAACCCCTGTGCGGCGCATCCGGCGAGCGGCCGTCCGGGGTACGGATTCGGGTACGCCGTTCGGCGGAAGGCGTCAGCCCGCCACGAACGTACCGGCGGCCTTGTCGTGCCAGCACTGGCGCCACGGCCGGTCGAACACGCACCACGCGACGCCGACGACACCGACGGCCAGCAGGCCCGGGACGCTGTACACCAGCCAGCGGCGCAGGGCGGCGCCGAAGGACGGCGGCTGGTGCCCCTCGATGTCCCGCACCTCCAGACCGAAGAGCTTCTTGCCGAGGGTGCGGCCCCACTTGGCGGTCGGCAGCGCCTCGTAGACGACGCCGAAGAGGAGCAGGACGGCGAGGACGATGCCGAGGTAGACGGAGGTCGTGCCGTCGAGCAGCCACACGGTGACGGTCTCGCCGGAGAGCTTCGCCTCGTCGATCTTGTCGTTGATGTGGTCGGCGGCCTTGCTGCCCAGCGGCACGGCGGGCAGGGCGGTGACGGCCGCCAGGACGAGGGTGTCCACCAGGCGGGCGGCCAGCCGCTTGCCGAGTCCGGCGGGGCGCGCGGCCGCCTGGCGCCGGGCGGCGGCCTGGAAGGGGTCCTCGACGGGCGGCCGCCACGGCGCGACGGGCTGCTGCTCGTCCCCGGCGGCCCCGGCGAGCCGGTGCACCTGCTGCGCCCAGGAGGACTGCCCGCCGCCGGGTCCGGAGGTGAGGGGTGCGGAGGCGACGGCCGGTGCCGGTGCGGGTGCCGGTGCGGGTGCCTGGTGCGGGAGAGGGGTCTGTGCCAGTTGGGGGCCGGCGGGGGCCGAGGCGGGTCCCTGGGGCTGGTGGGCGGCGGGGACCGACTGTGCGCCCTGGTGGGCCGCCGGGGTGCCGGGGAGGTCGCGGGAGGCCGTCGGCGCCGGGGGCGTCGGTGCCGGGCGGCGGTTCCCGTCCGGGGAGACCGCACGGAACTTCATCGTGCCGGAGTCGTCGTCGGCGCCGGCACCGGCACCGGGCGCGGGTCCGGGGGCGGCCGGCCGGGGAGCCGGTGCGGACGCCGGGCCCTGCTGCGGGCCGCCGGTACCCGGTCGCCGGAAGAGGACCGTACCGCCGTCCCCGTCGGACCCGGTGCCCGGCCGGGCACCCGCCCCGGGTCCGCTCGCGGGCGACGAGCCGTCGGCGGGAGCGGGTCCGGTACCGGTGCCGTTGCCGGACGGGGCGCCACCGTACGCGGCGGGCGTGGCCGGGGAGCCGGTCCGGCCCGCCACCCTCGGGTCGTCGCCCTGGGGCGACGGCCAGGCGACGCGCTGCTCCTGGGCGGGGTCGTGACCCGCCCCGCGGGCCGGGGCGGCGCCCCACGCCGGCGCGGGTCCGGGCCGGCTGCCGTGCCGGTCCGCCGGTCCGTCGACCGGGTCCTCGTCGAAGAAGTGCGGGCCGGTCTCCTCCACCGAGGGGGCGGCGGGCCGCGCTCCGGGCGGCGGGGCGAGCGGCTCGCCGTCCTCCGGCGCCGGGCGGCTGGTGCCCGGCACCCAGGAGGCGCCGTTCCAGTACCGGACATATCCAGGAATGGACGGGTCCGGGTAGTAGCCCTCGCGGGGCTTGTCGTCGCCCGGGGCCGGGGTTGGGGCGCTCATGTCCGTCGTCCCGTATCTGCTCGGTGGTGGTATGGAGGGGTCCACATCTATCAGACGGGCGCATCCCGTACCGCCCGTCCCGCCGTACCCGCCCCTTTCCGGGCGACCTCGCGCACCGCCTTCACACCCGTGCGCCGTAGCCGTGACGAAAAGAAAATCCGCGAAGTCGCGTAACGCACACCGGCATCGGCGCTCTCTCCCCGTGCGGGCCGCCCGGCCCACCGTACGAGGAGAGGACACGCATCATGCGTCACACCGTCGTCGAGCGGGAGCTGGAACTGAGGCTCGTCCTGGCGCCCGACCACAGCATTCCGGTCCCGGCCCGGCTGGCCTACCGCACCGACGACCCCTACGCCGTCCACATCGGCTTCCACATCGACTCCGCGCACCCGGTGCACTGGACGTTCGCCCGCGATCTGCTGGTGGAGGGGGTGTTCCGGCCGTGCGGGCACGGGGACGTACGGGTGTGGCCGTCCAAGGCCGAGGGCCGCGCCCTGGTGCTGATCGGGCTGAGCAGCCCCGACGGGGACGCGCTGCTCCGGGCCCCGGCGGCGCAGGTGTCGGCGTGGCTGGAGCGGACGCTCAGGATCTGCCCGCCGGGGAGCGAGGGCGGGCGACTTGGCCTGGACGACGGCCTGGCGGGGCTGCTCGCCCGGTAGCCGTCCCGGGTCAGAAGAGTCAGAAGCAGTCAGAACAGTTTGCCGGGGTTGAGGATGCCCAGCGGGTCGAAGGTCTTCTTCACGGCCCGCTGCATCTCCAGCCCGACGGGCCCGAGTTCGCGGGCGAGCCACTCCTTCTTCAGTACGCCGACGCCGTGTTCGCCGGTGATCGTGCCGCCCAGCTCAAGGCCGAGCGCCATGATCTCGTCGAAGGACTCGCGGGCGCGCCGCGACTCGTCGGGGTCGGCGGCGTCGAAGCAGACGGTGGGATGGGTGTTGCCGTCGCCCGCGTGGGCGCAGACCCCGATGGTGAGGCCGTACTTCCCGGCGATCCGCTCGACGCCTTCGAGGAGGTCGCCGAGGCGGGACCGGGGCACGCACACGTCGTCGATCATCGTGGTGCCCTTGACCGCTTCGAGCGCGGTGAGCGACAACCGGCGCGCCTGGAGCAGCAGTTCGGACTCGGCGGCGTCGTCGGCGGGGACGACCTGGGTGGCGCCGGCCGCCTCGCACAGCGCCCCCACCGCGGCGAGGTCGGCGGCCGGGTCGGCGGTGTCGAACGCGGCGAGCAGCAGCGCCTCCGTGGTCTCCGGCAGGCCCATGTGCGCCATGTCGTTGACGGCCTTGACCGTCGTACGGTCCATCAGTTCCAGAAGGGAAGGGGTGTGGCCGCGCTCCATGATCCGGCAGACGGCGTCGCACGCGGCGGCGGCCGAGGCGAACTCGGCGGCCAGCACGAGCTGCTCGGGCGGCTTGGGCCTGAGCGCCAGCACGGCCTTGACGACGATGCCGAGCGAGCCCTCGGAGCCGACGAAGAGCCGGGTGAGGTCGTACCCGGCGACGCCCTTGGCGGTGCGGCGGCCGGTGGTCATCAGGCGGCCGTCGGCGAGGACGACGTCGAGGCCGAGGACGTACTCGGCGGTCACCCCGTACTTCACGCAGCACAGCCCGCCGGAGGCGGTGCCGATGTTGCCGCCGATGGTGCACATCTCCCAGCTGGAGGGGTCCGGCGGATAGGCGAGGCCGTACTCCCCGACCGCGCGGGAGAGGGTGGCGTTGACGACGCCGGGCTCGACGACGGCGATGCGGTCGACCGGGCTGATCTCCAGGATGCGGTCCATCTTCGTCAGGGAGAGCACGATCCAGCCGTCGTGGGCGTTGGCGCCGCCGGACAGGCCGGTGCGGGCGCCCTGCGGGACGACCGGGACACGGAGGGCGGTGGCGACCCGCAGGACGTGCTGGACCTCTTCGACGGTACGCGGCAGCACGACCGCGGCGGGGGCGCCGGCCGGGCAGAAGCTCGCCATGTCGTGGGCGTAGGAGGCCGTGACGTCGGGATCGGTGAGGACCGCGTCGGCGGGCAGCCCGCCGCGCAGTCGCTCCACGAGATCGCCGGTCTCCGCAGTGGCTCCGTCGCGACGCGCTTCGATACGGCTCATGATCACAGGGTGACACCGGGGGCCATCGGTGTGAACCCCGTCGGCACCGGCCTTCGCCTGCCCGGGTGGCGCAGCCGGATCAGCGCACAGTGAGCGGTATGACGATCCCACTCAAGCTGCGTCCGGTCCGTCGGCGGCGAGGGCCTGAACGGTCGCGGTGGCGCGGGTGGCCGGGGTGGCGCGGGCGGCCGGGACGGCTCGGGCCCTCGCGTCGGCGCGGGCGGGCGCGGTGGCGGTGGGTGGTCGTCTCGGCCGCCGGGTGCGCGGTGCTAGGCGGGGGCCTGGTGCTGCTGCCCTGGGACCCGGCCGCGGCGCCGCCGCCCGCGCCGGGTCCGGCGGCGGTGGCGCGCGGCGCGGTCGCGGCGGGGGTCCCCGCCGCACTCTCCGACCTGGCGGTGCTGATCGGCGAACACGAGACCCTCGTACGGGCCCGGCCGCTGGACGCGCCCGCCTGGGCGGTGCTCGGGACCGCCTACGTCGAGCAGGGCCGGCGCACCGCGGACCCGGCCTGGTTCCCGCGTGCCGAGGAGGCGCTGCGCACGGCGCTGCGGCTGGGCCACCCCCGGGACCCGGCGACGCTGGAGGGGCTCGCCGCGCTGGCGGTGGCGCGCCGGGACTTCCCGGCGGCGAAACGGTGGGCGGAACAGGCGCGGGACCTGGCGCCGAAGCGGTGGACCGCGCAGGCGGTGCTGATCGACGCCTGCACCGGGCTCGGCGACCACAAGGGGGTGGGGCGGGCCCTGGACCGGCTGATGGAGCTGGGCTCCGGGCCGGTCGTGGGGGCGCGGGCGGCGGCCGTCTACCGGGACCGGGGCTGGCGGGAGGACGCGGCGGCCCGGATCGCCGACGCGGCGGCGGCCGCCGAGGCGCCCGCGGAACGGGCGGCCTACCTGGAGCAGGCCGGGCGGCTCGCGTTCGAGCGCGGTGACCGGGAGGAGGCGCTGCGGTTCTTCCAGGAGGCGCTGCGCACCGATCCCGACCAGCGGGCCGCGCAGGCCGGGCAGGGGCGTGCGCTGGCGGCGCTGGGCCGGAGCTCGGAGGCGCTCACCGCCTACCAGGCGGCGCTCGCGAAGCAGCCGCGCCCCGCGGACGCGCTGGAGCTGGGTGAGCTGTACGAGTCGCTGGGGCTGGCGCAGGCCGCGCGGGTCCAGTACGACCTGCTGCGGGAGCGGGTGCGGGTGGCCGCCGCGGGCGGGGCGGACGAGGAGTTGGTGCTGGGGCGGTTCGAGGCGGACCACGGGGACGCGGGGGCGGCGGTGACGCGGTTGCGCGCGGAGTGGCGGCGGCAGCCGGGGGTCGCGGTGGCGGACGCGCTGGGGTGGGCGCTGTTCCGGGACGGGCGGGCCCGGGAGGCGTTGGGGTACGCGGTGCGGGCTACGGACGGGGACCGTGGGGGTGGTGTGCGGAGTGCGGTGTACGCGTATCACCGGGGGATGATCGAGCGGGGGGTGGGGAAGTACGGGGCCGCGCGGCGGCATTTGCGGGAGGCTCTGGTCATCAACCCCTATTTCTCGCCGTTGCATGTGCGGGAGGTGCGGGGGGCGCTGGACGCGTTGGGGGAACCGTCTTTCGACGGTTCGCCCTCGCGGTGAGGTGTTCGGCTTGCGCGCCGTCGTGGCTTGTCGCGCAGTTCCCCGCGCCCCTGACGGGGCGCTCCTGCTCGGGGCGGTCTACAGGTTGCCGCGTTTTTCCTGTTCCCGTTCGATCGCCTCGAAGAGGGCCTTGAAGTTGCCCTTTCCGAAGCCCATCGAGCCGTGGCGTTCGATGATCTCGAAGAAGACGGTCGGGCGGTCCTGGACCGGCTTGGTGAAGATCTGGAGCAGGTAGCCGTCCTCGTCGCGGTCGACGAGGATCTTCAGTTCGCGCAGGGTCTCGACGGGGACGCGGGTCTCGCCGGCCCACTCGCCGAGGGTGTCGTAGTAGGAGTCGGGGGTGTCCAGGAACCGGACGCCGGACGCCTTCATGGTGCGGACGGTGCGCACGATGTCGTTGGTGTTCAGCGCGATGTGCTGGACGCCGGCGCCGCCGTAGAACTCCAGGTACTCGTCGATCTGGGACTTCTTCTTGGCGACGGCGGGCTCGTTGATCGGGAACTTGACCTTGAGCGTGCCGTCGGCGACGACCTTGGACATCAGGGCGCTGTACTCGGTGGCGATGTCGTCGCCGACGAACTCCTTCATGTTCGTGAAGCCCATGACCTGGTGGTAGAAGCCGACCCATTCGTTCATGCGGCCGAGTTCGACGTTGCCGACGCAGTGGTCGACCGCCTGGAAGGTGCGGTGCGCGGGGGGTTCGACGATCGGGTCGGCGGCGACGTAGCCGGGGAGGTAGGGGCCGTCGTAGCCGGTGCGTTCCACCAGGGTGTGGCGGGTCTCGCCGTAGGTGGCGATCGCGGCGAGGACGACCGTGCCGTGCTCGTCCTTGACCTCGTACGGCTCGGCGAGCGAGCGGGCGCCGTGCTCGACGGCGTAGGCGTGCGCGGCGCGGGCGTCGGGGACCTCGATGGCGAGGTCGACCACGCCGTCGCCGTGCTCGGCGACGTGCGCCGCGAGGAAGCGGCCGTGGTCGGTGGACGGCTTGATGACGGAGGTGAACACGAAGCGGGCGGAGCCGTTCTCCAGGACGTACGCGGCGGTCTCGCGGGAGCCGTTCTCCGGTCCGGAGTAGGCGACCAGGCGCATGCCGAAGGCGGTGGAGTAGTAGTGGGCCGCCTGCTTGGCGTTGCCCACGGCGAAGACGACCGCGTCCATTCCCTTGACCGGGAAGGGGTCGGCCTGCCGGGCGGTGTCGGGGGTCCGGGGTGTGGTCTGCGTCATAGCGGCAGGGTCTCCCTCGTCGGCAAGGTGCGCAATAGTTCGCGTTTTCGCTGGGCAACCTGACCAGTGCGAGGACCGGCCGGTGCCGGTTTCTGTACAGGATGACCATCGAGGGGCGGGCTCATGGGGATCGACCGGCTGGACGGGCGGATCATCGTGCTGCTGGCGCGGGAGCCGCGGATCGGGGTGCTGGAGATGTCCCGGCGGCTGGGGGTGGCGCGGGGCACCGCGCAGGCGCGCCTGGACCGGCTTCAGTCGAACGGAGTCATCCGCGGTTTCGGTCCCGAGGTCGATCCGGCGGCGCTCGGCTACCCCGTCACGGCGTTCGCGACGCTGGAGATCCGGCAGGGCCAAGGGGCCGACGTACGGGCGCACTTGGCGACCGTCCCGGAGGTGCTGGAGCTGCACACCACGACCGGTACCGGGGACATGCTGTGCCGGCTGGTGGCCCGCTCCAACGCCGATCTCCAACGTGTGATCGACCGGGTCGTCGGTTTTGATGGCATCGTCCGGGCCGCCACGGCGATCGTCATGGAGAACCCCGTACCGCTGCGGGTCATCCCGCTGGTGGAACAGGCGGCGAAGGACGCGACGGCGACATAGGCGACGTGCGATGGGGTGGTGAGCGGCGGTGAACTTCTGGGAGTTCCTGGGCAACCGCCATCAGCAGCTGCTCGCGGACGCCGGGCAGCACGCCAGCGCCGTCTTCCAGTGCATGGTGGTGGCGACCCTCCTCGGCGTGCTGATCGGTGTCCTCACCTACCGCAGCGAGTGGGCCGGCAACCTGGCCACCCTCGCCACCTCCACCATTCTCACCATCCCCGCGCTGGCCATGATCGGTCTGCTGATCCCGGTCGTCGGGCTCGGGGTGGCGCCGACGGTGACCGCGCTGACGCTGTACGGGCTGCTGCCGATCGTGCGCAACGCGATCGTCGGACTGCGCGGTGTCGACCCGGCGCTGGTCGACGCGGCCAAGGGCATCGGGATGTCGCGGGCGGCCCGGCTGCTGCGGGTGGAGCTGCCACTGGCCTGGCCGCCGATCCTGACCGGCATCCGGGTCTCCACGCAGATGCTGATGGGCATCGCCGCGATCGCCGCGTACGCCTCCGGGCCCGGCCTCGGCAACGAGATCTTCCGCGGGATCGCCTCCCTGGGCAGCAAGAACGCGCTCAACCAGGTGCTCGCGGGCACGCTCGGCATCATCGTCCTGGCGCTGCTGTTCGACGCCGCGTACGTCCTGCTCGGACGGCTGACCATTCCCAGGGGGATCCGTGTCTGAGACAACTTCCGGGGCGACTTCCGAGACGGCTTCCGGGGCGGCTTCCGGGACGGCTCCGGCCGCCGCCGCGGGTGCCACGATCGAGCTGGAGAGCCTCAGCAAGCGCTACCCGGGCAGTGGGCAGCCCGCCGTGGACAACGTCTCCATGGAGATCGGCGCGGGCGAGACGGTGGTCTTCGTCGGCCCCTCGGGCTGCGGCAAGTCCACCACCCTGAAGATGATCAACCGGCTGATCGAGCCGACCGGCGGCCGCATCCGCATCAACGGCGAGGACGTCACCGACATCGACCCGGTGAAGCTGCGCCGCAAGGTCGGCTACGCCATCCAGTCCTCCGGCCTCTTCCCGCACATGACCGTCGCCCAGAACATCGCGCTGGTGCCGCGGATGACGGGCTGGTCCAAGGCCCGGACCAAGGAGCGGGTGGAGGAGATGCTGGACCTGGTGGGACTGGACCCCGGCGAGTTCCACGGCCGCTATCCGCGCCAGCTCTCCGGCGGCCAGCAGCAGCGGGTGGGCGTGGCGCGGGCGCTGGCCGCCGATCCTCCCGTCCTGCTGATGGACGAGCCGTTCGGCGCGGTGGACCCGATCACCCGGGACCACCTCCAGGACGAGCTGATCCGGCTCCAGCGGGAGCTGCACAAGACGATCGTCTTCGTCACCCACGACTTCGACGAGGCCATCAAGATCGGCGACCGGATCGCCGTGCTGCGCGAGCAGTCGCACATCGCGCAGTTCGACACCCCGGAGGCGATCCTCACCAACCCCGCCGACGACTTCGTCTCCGGTTTCGTCGGCGCGGGCGCGGCGCTGAAGCGGCTGAACCTGACCCGCGTACGGGACGTCGGCATCACCGACTACCCGACCGTCACCATCGACGACCCGCTCCAGCACATCTTCGACCGGCTGCGGGACAGCGGCAGCAACGAGATCCTGCTGCTCGACAGGCGCGGCCGGCCGTACAAGTGGCTGCGGCGCGGCGATCTGATGCGGGCCAAGGGCTCCCTGGCGCGCGCGGGCACGCTGGTGCACGACACGGTGACGCGGGACGCGACGCTGCGGGACGCGCTGGAGGCGGTGCTCACCGACAACGCCGGGCGGGTCGCGGTCACCGGGCGGCGCGGCGAGTACGAGGGCGTCGTCGACATGGAGATCCTGATGAACTCCGTGCACGAACTCCTGGAGGCGGACCGGCTGGACGCGCTGGGTCACCAGCACGACCTGGAGGAGTCGCGGTCCGGGCGGACACAGTCCGACCAGGAGGGCTTCGGAGGGGAGAGCCGGGCGTGATGAGTCCTTCCTCCCGCTTCACCCAGCCCCCTCCGGATCCGGAGACGTCCGTGGACTCCTCCGACATCGACGAGGACGAGGACGCGGCCCCGCCGCCGTCCCCGGCCGCCACGCGGAGCCGGGTCGGCTGGCGCAAGCTCACCTTCCTGCCCGCGGTGCTGGTCCTGGTCCTGCTGGCGACCTGGCTGTGGTTCCGGCAGGCCGACCTGGACGCGCTCAGCACGAACGCGCTGTCCAACGGGCAGGTCACCAAGGCGCTCTGGCAGCACGTGCAGCTGACGGTGATCTCCACCTTCTTCGTGCTGATCATCGCGATCCCGCTGGGCGTCCTGCTCACCCGCCGGATGTTCCGCAAGGTCACCCCGGTGGCGCTGGCCTTCGCCAACATGGGGCAGGCGACCCCCGCGATCGGTCTGCTGGCGCTGCTGGTGATCTGGCTCGGCATCGGCCGCCGGGCCGCCCTGATCGGCATCATCGTCTACGCGATCCTGCCGGTGCTCTCCAACACCATCGCCGGTCTGAAGGCGAACGATCCGACCCTGCTCGAGGCGGCCCGCGGCATCGGCATGTCCCCGCTCGGCGTCCTCGCCCGCGTCGAACTGCCCCTCGCCGTCCCGCTGATCCTGGCGGGCGTCCGCACGGCGCTCGTCCTCAACGTCGGTACGGCGACGCTGGCGACCTTCGGCGGGGGCGGCGGCCTGGGCGTACTGATCACCACCGGCATCACCAGCCAGCGGATGCCGGTGCTGATCCTCGGGTCGGTCCTCACCGTCGCCCTGGCGCTGCTGGTGGACTGGCTGGCCTCACTGGCGGAGCTGCTGCTGCGGCCGAGGGGTCTGGAGGCGGCGACATGAGACGGCCTGTGTCCCTGAGGGGCGCCGGGGCCCTGTGCGCAGTCGGCGCCCTGCTGGCTGCCGCCGGCTGCGGGCTGACCAGCGGCTCTCCCATGGTGGACGACGTGGAGCCGGGCACGGTCGGGCGCGGCGAGCCGCTGAAGGGCGCCGATCTCACCGTCGTCTCCAAGGAGTTCACCGAGCAGCTGATCCTCGGCGCGATCATGGGCATCGCGTTCGAGGCGGCCGGCGCGGACGTCCTGGACCGCACCGGCATCCAGGGCTCCGTGGGCACCCGCGCCGCCGTGGAGAACGGCGACGCCGACGCCACGTACGAGTACACCGGCACCGCCTGGATCACGTACCTCGGCAACAGCGAACCGGTGACCGATCCCCGCAAGCAGTGGGAGGCGGTGCGCGCCGCGGACGCGAGGAAGGGGCTGACGTGGCTGGCGCCGGCCGAGCTGAACAACACGTACGCGCTGGCCATGAACCAGGCCCACTTCGAGAAGTACGGCACGAGGACGCTCTCCGAGGTGGCCGAGCTGGCGAAGTCCGACCCGGGGGCGGTGACGCTGTGCGTGGAGGGCGAGTTCGCCAACCGCGCGGACGGGCTGCCGGGGCTGGAGAAGGCGTACGGGATGAGCATCCCCGCCGGGAACATCACACAGATGGACACCGGCATCATCTACACCCAGACCGCGAAGGGCGCCTGCGCCTACGGGGAGGTGTACACCACCGACGGGCGGATCAGGTCGATGAACCTGGTGGTGATGGAGGACGACAAGAAGTTCTTCCCCAACTACAACGCGGCGCCGATGGTGCGGACGGCCACCATGGAGAAGTGGCCGGCCATCGCCGAGGTCCTGGACCCGGTGACGAAGGCGCTGGACAACTCCGTCGCGCAGGAGCTGAACGCCAAGGTCGACGTCGACGGGGAGGACCCGCACCAGGTGGCGCTGGACTGGATGAAGGAGAAGGGGTTCGTGAAGGAGACCGGGTGAGCCGTTCCCCGGCGACCGTTCAGCAGCTCGGGACCTTCTTGCCCGCGTCCAGCGCGTGCAGCGCGTCGATCGCGCCCTTCAGGGTGGTCACCGGGATCAGCCGCAGCCCGTCCGGCAGCTCCGCCTGCGCGTCCGCGCACTCGTCCTTCGGCACGAGGAAGACGGTCGCGCCGTCCCGGGCGGCCGACTTCGTCTTCAGCGGTACGCCGCCCACCGCGCCGACCTCGCCGTCGTCGGTGATGGTGCCGGTCCCGGCGACGGTCCGGCCGCCGGTGAGGTCGCCGTCGTCGAGCTTGTCGACGATGCCGAGGGAGAAGAGCAGGCCGGCGCTGGGACCGCCGACGTCGGCGAGTTCCAGGGTGACGTCGACGTCCTTCGCGTCGAGGTCCAGGTAGTCCAGGGCGGCGGCGGTGGCCGAGTCCTGGGACTGGCGCATCTGCTCCGTGTTGTACTCCTCGATCTCCTGCTCGTCGTCGCCGCTCGGGTAGACGGCGTCGCGCGGCATGATCGCCCGGTCGGTGGCGAACCAGCCGTCGATGACCTCGCCGAGCGAGACGTTCGTCTTCGGGCCCGTCGCCTCGATGGTCGTCATCCGCAGCTGGCCGGTGGTCCCGTGGGTCGGGGCGCCCTTGATGGTGATCACCGGGGTGCCGCGGTTCTCGCCGAGGACGTTCGCCGTCATCCCGGGCTGCGCCACGGAGAACGGCAGCGGCGCGAAGATCACCGTGGCGAACAGCGCCACGACGGGCAGGGCGCAGACGGCCAGGGCCTGGGGACGCGTGAGACGAGAGAGCACGGAGTCAATCTAACGCGGCCGGCCGGCAAGCCCGGCCGCGCGTCACCTCGTCCGTCGCCTCAGCGCACAGCTCAGCGCTCACCTCAACGCATACCTCAGCGTTCACCTCAGCGCTTCCGCCACCTCGCGGGCCGCGTCCCTGACCCGAGGGCCGACCCGCTCGGGCACGACGTCCGAGAGCATGACCACGCCGACGCTGCCCTCGACGCCGGAGACGCCGACCAGCGGGGCCGCCGCGCCGCACGCACCGGCGTCCAGCTCGCCCTCGATCAGGGTGTAACCGGGGTCGGCGGTGGCCGGCTGCTGCCGGGCGGAGAGGATCGCGCGGCCCGCGGCTCCCTGCTCCAGCGGGTGCCGGTACCCGGCGCGGTAGGCCACGTGGTAGTCGGTCCACGTCGGTTCCACGACGGCGACGGCGAGCGCCTCCGCGCCGTCCACCAGCGTCAGGTGGGCGGTCGCGCCGATGTCCTCGGCCAGCGCGCGCAGCGCCGGCATCGCCGCCTCCCGTACCAGCGGGTGCACCTGGCGGCCAAGACCCAGCACCCCGAGTCCGACCCGGGCCCGGCCGCCGAGGTCGCGGCGGACCAGCGCGTGCTGCTCCAGCGTGGCGAGCAACCGGTACACGACGGTCCGGTTGACGCAGAGCCGGTGGGACAGCTCGGTGACGGTCAGCCCGTGGTCGGTCTCGGCGAGCAGCTTGAGGACGCGCAGTCCCCTGTCGAGCGTCTGAGAGGTCTCCGCGGTCACGACGCCCACTCCTTCGAGGTGAGGTCTGCGGCCCCCTCGCGGCGGATGCGCCGAGTCCCGTCGGCGACGCGCGTCAGAGGCCGCCGATCGGCCGGTGCGGCCCGGTGGCGTCCGGGCCCTTGAGTCGCTTCACGGCTGCGCTCCGCGGCGGCGCTGCCACGGGGCGTGTGCGTAGCCGGACAGTAGCGAGCCGGTCCGCTGAGCGGAAGGATCCGTCCAGAATCCGGTCACCGGCCGGGGGGAACTACCTGTGTTTGTCCGAATACGTACCGCACACGCGCGCGAAGCCTGTGGAACACCTGTCATGACGGGCGCCCCGCGGGCGTCACTTCATGCGGGTCGCCCACTCCTGCACCTTGGCGATCCGCTGCTTCAGCTGCCCGGCGGTGGCCTCGGCGCTCGGCGGTCCGCCGCAGGTGCGACGCAGCTCGGTGTGGATGACGCCGTGCGGCTTGCCGCTCTGATGGACGTAGGCGCCGACCATGGTGTTGAGCTGCTTGCGCAGCTCCATCATCTCCTTGTGGGAGACGACGGGCCGCCGCTCGGCGGGGACTTCGAGGAGATCGGCCTCCTCGTCCGGCTTCTTGCGGCTGTGCGCGATCTGCCGGGCCTGCCGCTTCTGGAGCAGCATCTGCACCTGGTCGGGTTCGAGGAGACCCGGGATGCCGAGGTAGTCCTGCTCCTCCTCGCTGCCCGGGTGGGCCTGCATGCCGAACTCGGCGCCGTTGTACATGACCCGGTCGAAGACGGCCTCGGACTCCAGCGCCTCGAAGGAGAACTGCTCCTGCTCGCCGGTGTCCTCGTCCTGTTCCCGGTTGGCCTCGTCCATCTCCTTCTCGGACTCGGCGTAGGGGTCCTCCTCGCCCTCCTTCTTGGGCTTGTCGAGGACGTGGTCGCGCTCGCGCTCCATCTCGCCCGCGAAGGTGAGCAGGTCGGGCACGGTCGGCAGGAACACGGAGGCGGTCTCGCCGCGCCGCCGGGACCGGACGAAACGCCCGACGGCCTGGGCGAAGAAGAGCGGCGTGGAGATGGTCGTGGCGTAGACCCCGACCGCGAGCCGCGGCACGTCGACACCCTCGGACACCATCCGGACGGCGACCATCCACCGGTCGGTACTGCCGCTGAAGGTGTCGATGTTCTTGGAGGCGCCGGCGTCGTCGGAGAGCACGACGGTCGCCTTGCTGCCGGTGATCTCCCGGATCAGCTTGGCGTAGGCGCGGGCGGAGTCCTGGTCGGCGGCGATGACGAGCGCCCCGGCGTCCGGGACGGCCTTGCGTACTTCGGTGAGCCGCTGGTCGGCGGCGCGCAGCACGGACGGCATCCACTCGCCGCGCGGATCGAGCGCGGTCCGCCAGGCCTGGCTGACCGCGTCCTTGGTCATGGGTTCGCCGAGCCGGGCGGCGATCTCGTCCCCCGCCTTGGTCCGCCACCGCATGTTGCCGCTGTAGTTCATGAAGATGACCGGCCGCACGACGCCGTCGGCGAGCGCGGAACCGTAGCCGTAGGTGTAGTCGGCGGCGGACCGCCTGATCCCGTCGTTCCCCTCCTCGTACACGACGAAGGGGATGGGGTTGGTGTCCGACCGGAACGGCGTACCGGTGAGCGCGAGCCGCCGGGTGGCCGGTTCGAACGCCTCCAGGCACGCCTCGCCCCAGGACTTCGAGTCACCGGCGTGGTGGATCTCGTCGAGGATGACCAGCGTCTTCCTCTGCTCCACCCGGTTGCGGTGCAGCATGGGCCGGACGCCGACACCCGCGTACGTGACGGCGATGCCCTGGTAGTCCTTGCCGAGCGGTCCGGCGCTGTACTCGGGGTCGAGCTTGATGCCGATCCGGGCGGCGGCCTCCGCCCACTGCTTCTTCAGGTGCTCGGTCGGGGCGACCACGGTGACCTGCTGCACGACGTGGTGGTGCAGCAGCCAGGAGGCCAGGGTGAGCGCGAAGGTGGTCTTTCCGGCGCCGGGCGTGGCGACCGCGAGGAAGTCGCGGGGCTGCTCCTGGACGTACTTCTCCATCGCCCCCTGCTGCCAGGCGCGCAGCTTGCCGGCGGTACCCCAGGGGGCCCGTCCGGGGAAGGCCGGCGACAGGTGGTGCGAGGAGCTGGAAGCGGCGGTGGTAGTCACGGTCTCCGAAGGGGGGTCGGTCGGCTCGGCCACGTATGACAACCGGGCCACCCTACCGGCGGCCCGAGCCAGCCGATGTCCGTGGCGGGCCACCGCGGAGGCGGGTGGGACGGAGGTCACACCCGCCCCGGGTGCTATGCGGTACGGGTCTGCCGCAGGCTCTCGGTGAAGGCGAGGAGGGGTACGGCGGTGCGCGCCGGGTCTTCGAGGTTGGGCGAGTGGCCGAGGCCGGGGAAGAACGTGAGCGTGGCACCGGGGACGGCGCGGTAGTCGTCGGCCGCGGCCGGACTCCACCGGCGGTCCTCCTCGCCGAAGAGCACGAGCAGCGGTTTGCCGAGCGGTGCCAGCCTGGACGGCAGCGACCGCTCTTCGAGATACGCGCGGATCGCCTGCGAGATCCGGCCGAACGCGCGGAAGTCGATGTCCCGGAACTGGTCCACGTACTCCGCGGGGATCTCGAAGCCCTCGTGGAACCCGTCGCTCATGGCGATCCTGATGCGGTCGTCGGTGAGGCCGGCCCACGACACGTCCCTGAGCGGGACCTCCTTCGCGATGTAGGCGCCCATGTGGGGGCCGGTGTCGATGAGGACGAGGCCCGTCACGAGGTCGGGCCGCCGCTGGGCGAGGGCGGTGGCGAAGACGCCGCCGCTGGAGTGGCCGACGACACCGGCGGGCCCGACGCCGAGCCGGTCCATCGCCTCCCCCACGAGGCGGACCTGGTCCTCGACGGCGTAGCTCGCGTCCTCGGGGGCGGCGGACCGGCCGCATCCGAGCAGGTCGACGCGGACGACCCGGTGCGAGCCGGTCAGCAGCGGGAGCATCGGCTCCCACGAACGGGCCGACGCGGCGGTGCCGTGGATGAGCAGGAGCGGCGGCGCGTCGGCGGGCCCGTCCTGGCAGACGTACAGCGAGGTGTTCTCGGATGTGGTCATACGGGCAGGGTGACGGCCGGTGGCCCACGGTGGCTTGGACGAATGTTCCGGCCCGGCCGGGCCCGTCGGCGGGTCCGGCCTAGCATGGGGAGATGGGAACCGGCAGGCCCGATCTGTTGTGGGACGTCGTCAGCCCCGTGCGTCCCGTCCGCGTGCCCGGCGTCACCATGGCCGGATTCCGCGACCGCGGCATCACGCCGCCCGCCCTCCGGCTGGTCCCGCACCCGGCCGTGGCCCTGATACTGGTCTTCGGCGGCACGATCGCCCTGCGGGACGCCGGCGGTCGGCACCGGCACGGCAGCTTCGTCACCGGCCCCGGGTACGGCGAACAGCTCGCCGCGCTCCGCTCCGACGCCTTCGAGTGCGTGCAGGTACGTCTGTCACCGGTGACCGCCCGTGCCGTACTGGGCGGGGTGGTGGCCGACCTGGGCGGGGCGGTGGTCTCACTGGAGGATCTGTGGGGCCGGGAGGCGGAACGGATCGGGGAGCGCCTGGCAGCCCTCCCCGCCACGGCGGAGCGCTTCGCGTGGATCGACGGCTGGCTGGCACGCCGGTGCGCGCGGGCCACGGAGTCCGACGCGGGGGTGGCGTGGGCGTGGCGCCGGATCGCGGCCAGCCGGGGCACGGTCCGGATCGAGCACCTCGCGACCGAGCTGGGGTGGAGCCGGAAGCGGCTGTGGACCCGGTTCCGCTCGGAGACCGGCCTGCCGCCCAAGCGCGCGGCGAAGCTGGTCCGTTTCGACCACGCCGTCCACGGCCTGGTCGCCGGCCGGGCCGCGGCGGGGGTGGCGGCGGAGGGCGGTTACGCCGACCAGTCCCACCTGCACCGGGACGTCGCGTCCTTCACCCGGCTGACCCCGACGACCGTGGTCGACGAGCCGTTCCTGGCGGTGGACGACGTGGCGTGGGGGTGGCCGCGACGAGGCAGCCGTCCGTCAGGTCTGTGAGGCCCGCTCGGTGTGCAGCCGGGTCGTCACCCATGCCCCCACCAGTGCCACCGCCGCCATCGGCAGGAACACCGCCGCGAAGGCCGCCGGGTGGGAACCGGTGGCCTCGCTCGCCGTGTGGCTGACGGTGCCGCCGCCGAGGGCGGCGAACGCCGCTCCCCCGGCGGCGAGCAGCAGGATGTTCGACAGTCCGTCGGAGATCTGGAGGGCGGCGGAGTTGGACCCGGCCTCCTGCGGGCGGGACAGCTTCAGCAGCAGCACGCTGGTGGAGGAGATCACCAGCCCCATCCCGAAGCAGCCGAAGGCCCAGGCGACGGCGACCGTCCAGGCGGGCACGGCGTCGATCAGGACGCTCGGCGCGGTGGCGATCGCGGCGGCGACCAGCACCATGCCGAGGGTCATCAGACGCTCCCGGTGCGGTTCGAGCCGCGCCCGGGACTGTATCCAGGAGCCGCCGGCCCAGGTCAGGCCGCCCGCCGCGAGCGACAGTCCGGCGAGGGTCGGGCTCAGCCCCCGCTGGGTGACCAGCATCAGCGGCACGAACGACTCGGCGGCGATGAAGGACCCGGCGGCCACGCCGCGCAGCAGGACGACGGAGGGCAGGCCGCGGGCCGCGCGGTAGGTGCCGCGCGGCAGCAGTCCGAGGACGGCCGGGACGAGCAGGGCGGCGCCGGCGACGCCGGGCAGGAGGGAGACCCAGCGCAGGTCCTGGGCGGCGTACTGGAGGAGTGCGGCGCCGGACGAGATCGCGAACGCGAGACGGATGCGGCGCCGGTCGAAGGGCACGGGTTCGCCCGGTGTCACGGGGCCTGCCGCGCGGTGGCGGATCTGCGGCAGGGCGAGCGCCAGCGGGAGCACGACCAGTACCGGGATGCCGAGGAACACCCAGCGCCAGCCGAGGTGCTCGGTCACGGCGCCGGAGGCCAGCGGGCCGACGATCGACGGTACGACCCACCCGGCCGCGAACGCCGCCATGATGGCCGGCCGGAGCCGCTCGGGGTAGGCGCGGCCGACGACGACGTAGAGGGCGACGATGACCAGCCCGCCGCCGAGACCCTGTACGGCGCGCCCGAGGATGAACAGCCACATCGTCCCGGCCGTCCCGGCCACCACGAGCCCGGCGGCGAAACTCCCGATCCCCCAGGTCAGCGGCGCGACAGGCCCGCGCCGATCCGACCACTGCCCGGCGAACACCATCCCGAAGAGACTCGTCGTGAAGTACCCCGAGAAGGCGAAGGCGTACAGCGACACCCCGTCCAGCTCGCGCGCCGCCACAGGCATGGCCGTCCCTACCGCGGTCGCCTCGAAGGCGATCAGCACGACGACGGAGACGATGCCGACGCTCAGCGCCCGGTGGGCCCGGCTCAGCACGGTCTCGGTCCCGGCGGCGGGCACGGTGGACGAGGGGTCGGTGACGGTCATGAGCGTCAGGGTAAGGGGCGTTCACGGAGTTGGCCCCTGTCCGGGGACGGGATCAACGTCCGACCTTGGTCGTACGTCCTGGAGCCGGGTGGGGAGGTGCCGGGCGCGAGGGATTGTCGTACGCGCTTCATGAACGGCGTGTGGCAGTTCCGTTGCACCACCCGCGCATCCCTTGAGCCGCTCCCCCGCGCCGCCCTACGGTCGTACCAGAACGACGCACACGGCCGTGTGCCCGAGTGGTTTAGGGACTCGCCTGCAAAGCGAGTTACGTGGGTTCGATTCCCGCCACGGCCTCTGACTGTCTGACCAGGCAGGACGAAAGGGCGGCACCCCGCGCGGGGTGCCGCCCTTTCGGGCGTTCGTCTCAGTTCCCGTCTCAGTTGGCAGGTACGAGGGCGCCGGACGCGCCGTCGTCGTCCGGCCGGTCCGTCTCGGGCTTCCAGATCAATCCGTCGACCTGTCGCGCGACGTCGGCCCGTACCGCGTCCACCATGTGCTGGTACCGAGCGGCCATGGCCGTGGTCGACCACCCCATGAGGCCCATGACGGCGCGCTCGGGGACCCCGAGGATGAGCAGGACCGTCGCGGCTGTGTGGCGAGCGTCGTGCAGGCGCCCATCCCTGACGTTCCCTTCCGCTAGAAGAGTCTTCCAGTCAGCCCAGTCCCGGCGGTGGGACGGGCTACGGCCGTGTTCGTCCGGGAACACCAGCCCGTTCTCTTCCCAACGCTTCCCGGCCGCCGCCCGCTCCGTGCCCTGCGCCTTGCGGTGGGCACGGAGCAGGTCAACGAGCTGTTCGGGGAGGCCGACGGCGCGGCGGCCGGCGCGAGATTTGGTGGTGGACAGTTCCGGGTTCGTCCGGCGCCTCTGGGGGCAGTACCCGGCGGCCTTGCGTCCGCACGGGTCCGCACACCCGTGGGCGTACTGCGGCCGGTGACGACTACGGCGGACCACGAGGAATCCACCGTCAAGGTCCACGTCCTCCCACCTCAGACCGAGCACTTCCCCCTGTCGCAGTCCGAGTGCCAGGGCAACAGCCCAGCGGGCAGAGTTGCGGTGCTGGTCGGCGGCCTTGAGTAGTCGCTTGACCTCTTGGACGGTGTAGGGCTCCACCTCGTACTCCCCCGTCTTCGGTGCCTTGGCCAACTGGACGGGGTTTCTGCCGAGGTGCCCGCGTCGTACAGCCTCGTTGAGGGCGGTGCGGAAGGTTCGGTGCACCTGGTGAGCGGTCGCCGGCTTGCTGCCGGTGGCCTGCATTTTCGCGTAGAACGCCTCGATGTGCTCGGGCTTGAGTCGGTCGAGGCGGTGAGCCCCCAAGCCGGGGATCAGGTGCTTACGTACGGCGACGCGGTATCCAACCATCGTGTTGTCGTTGACCGCGAGGGGCGCGACGTTCTCGATCCAGTGCGTCAGCCACGTCTTGACCGTCCATGCCTTGCCCGGCTTGCGCACAGTCTTGGCCTCACGCTGCTTCTCCAGCTCACGGACGGCGGCGGCCACCTCAGCGCGGGTCTTGCGTTCGACGTGGCGGCGGTCCGGGCTGCCGTCGTCGCGGATGCCGACGGTCACGCGGCCGTGCCACTTGCCGTCACTGCCCTGGTAGATGGAGCTACGGCCGTTGGGCTGTCGGGTGCGCTTCTTGTCTTCCGCCACAGGCGGACTCCTTGAGGTAGAGACGGTGGAAACGGCCGGAGCGCCGCCCACGGCAGGGCAGCGCTCCGGCGAAGAACGGGTCAGGCCGCCTGCTGCTCCGCGCGGCGACGGGCGAGGTAGGCGGCCGGCGCGTCGGCGGGGACGCGGCGGAGTCCGCCGATCATCAGGGACTCAAGGTCACCGCTGCGGATGAGGGCGAAGCAGGTGGTGCGACCGACGCGGAGGCAGTGGGCGGCCTCTTCGACAGTCAGGAGGACGGGGGCCAGGTTCCTGGCCTCAGCCGGTCGTGTGATTTCCACGCTGGCGATGCTCACGCGGGGTCTCCTTCGACACAGTCCTACAGGGGGTCCCTCTGAGGGGCGCTACATCCGCTACCGCCGCTACGGTGCAGGTCAGGGGCCTGTTCGGGGTAGCGGAATGCGGTAGCGGTAGCGGATGGGGTAGCGGCTTGTGGGAGGCTTGCCGCTACCCCGTTGTTGCTGGTCAGGCCACGTTCTTGGTGCCGGGTAGCGGCAGTAGCGGACTTTCCGGGGGCGGGGGGCAGTAGCGCTGCCATGCGTCGTAGAGATCAGTGACGTAGTAGCCCTTGAGGACGCTTCCGCCGGTTTTGATGTTGCGGGAGCTGATGGGTTCGTTGTCGACCGTCATGTACTCGGCGAGCATCTTGGACAGGCGCCGGCTGTCGAGCGGCTTGCCCTGCAGATCGGCCCATGGAGCGTCGTCCATGGCGTTGAGCCGGTCCAGGATGGCGACGGTGGGAAGACGATCGATGCCGACCATGACGTGATCGCGGAGATCGGTGAGCAGCCGGACTCCGATGCTGCCCTTGTCGTTGGCCTGGGAAGCTTTGACCAGGGTTAGGCAGGCTTCGCGGGCTCGCTCGGGCCAGTCGCCCCCGGCGGCGTCCGCGACGGCGAGCAGGGGTTCCCACACGTCGGCCGGCCGGTCGGTGACTCCGTCCGGCATCTGCGGCCACGCCCCCATGACCGAATCGCGGACCTGTTCGGCCCAGGTGGCGAGCCGGTTGCGGAGCTTGTTCCCCTCTGCCTCGTGAACGCGGGCCCGGAAGGGTTCCACGGTCTCGTTCCTGGCCCGGCGGCGCATGCGGATGATGACGGAACGGCTCAGGATCGTGTCGGGCAGCGAGCCGAGACCGGCGACAGCGACGGCGCAGTACGAGGGAAAGGCTTGTACGGTCTGCTGCCCCCCATCCCCGATGCACCGGTAGGTGACCCCAGTCCGGCGGTGGCCGGCATTGAGGAAACCGCGCAGTTCCTCGTTGTCCCCCGCCTTCGGGCCGAAGACGGTATCGATCTCGTCGAACAGGATCGTGGGCTTGGCCGCGCCGGCGGACACGGAGCGGAACAGGGCGGCGGCGGAGGCGTTGACGGCCGTCATGGGCTGCGGAACGAGGGTCTCTACGATCTCCAGTGCGCGGGTCTTGCCCGACCCCGGTTCAGGGGAGAGGAAGGCGATGCGCGGGGTGGAGTCGAACGCGTCGAGGAGGTGGGCGTGGGCGTCCCACAGGGTGACGGCGACGAACGCGGCTTCGGTGGGGAAGACGTTGAAGCGGCGGTGGAACTGTTCGACTTCGTCCAGCAGGGCGGCGCCATCGGTGGACGGCGTGGCCGTGGGGGTGGTGGTCATGCGGCTGCCCTCCCTTCCTGGGGGGTGCGGAGCGGGCAGGCGGTGCGGTGGGTGTGGTGGTCGGTGATCAGGGCGAGGACTTCCGCCGGGCCGGTGGCGCTGCGGTCACGGCCGCACTGGCACTGGGAGGTGGCGGTGGGCGTCGCGCCGTAGGGCGCGACGATGGTCAGCCAGGCCACGGGGTAGCGGCCGTCAGTCGGGCGCGGGTCCGGGCGAAGAGCTGAAAGGACGCCCTGACGGGCGACGTCCTCCGGCTCGCCCACGGCCGCCGGCGCCGCGGCCGGCCGGGCGGTGCGCGGGCCGGTGGGGGCGGGGTCGAACTGCCTCTTCAAGAGGGGGCGGGGGCTCATGCGGCTGCCCCCTTGGTCGAGTTGTGGGCGGTGGACCAGTCCAGAGCGCTGCGCAGGGTCGTGCGGCACTCGGCCGTGGACAGTCCGGCCGACTCCCCCGCCCTTTGAAGAGGCATTTCGACCTCCGTACGGGACAGCTCACCGGAGGCGACGAACCGTCCCAGGGCCCGCGCGGCCCGCAGCAGCGTCGTGTTGCGCCGTCCCTCCCCCGCCGCAGCGACGGCGGCCGTCTCACGGGCCAGGGCGGCACCGACGTACGGGCGCCGCCCCGCGGGCGCGGGTGCGGCCGGGGGCCGGTTGACGGGGTGCGGGGGCACGAGACGGGCGGTGAGCCAGCAGGGCAGGGGACGCAGCAGCGCGGGCCCGGTCACCTCATACCGGGCGCCGTCGACCAGGCTGCCGGCGGCGACGACGTACCCGCCCCACGCGCGGGTGTCGACCAGGGGTGCGAGGGTTCCGGCGGTGTTGTGCAGCTTGGCGGCGGCGGGGGCGGTGAAGTACAGGTGGCTGCCGCCGCTCGCGGTCCGGATGGTGCGGGTGGTGGGGACGGGCTGTCCGGTGCGCTCGCAGAGCGCCGCGAAGGTCGCCGCGCCGTCAGGCGCGTCCGTACTGCTGTTGCTGTTGCTGTTGCTGTTGGTTTTGGTTTTGGTTTTGTCCAGGTCGATGGCGAGCAGCCCGGAGGGGCCGCACGCGATGCCGACGTTGAACGGGGCCCGCGACCAGGCGGTGCGGATGCGGTCGGGGTCGGTGGTGGCCCGCTGCTCCCACTTGCGGTGCCCGCCCGCGCACGGCCCGGTGGCGGGGCAGTGGTGCTCGCCGTGCAGGGCGGGAATCTTCGTGCCGGGACGGAGGGGGATGACGTGCCAGCCGCGTTCGGCGGCGGCCAGGGCGGCGCGCGTCAGGTCCTCGCTCATGCCGCCACCTCCGGTGCCGGGGCGAGGAAGTGCAGGGCAGCGCGGCCGATGAACTCCGTGTAGGCCGGGGGGATGCACTCGCGGATGCCGTCGCGGTTCATCCATGGCACCCCCAGTACCTCGCGGGCGAGGGGGACGCCGGAGAAGTTGCCGACGAACTGCCCGTAGTGGCCCGGCGGGACCGGGCGGCCCATCTTGGCCTGTGGGACCAGGTGCGCGGGGTGGTCTGGCTGGGCGAGGGTGAAGCCTCCGCCGGTTTCGAAGAACCGGTGGCGGTAGTTGGCCAGGGCGAACATCTGCCCGCACAGCATCACCGGGGCGAGCAGCTTGGGCACCGCGCCCCGGACGTTCTCCATCACCCACGGCCGTCCCGACGCGTCCAGCGCGGCGCGGGTGGGGGCGATCAGGTCGGGGTGGGCGTTGCCCTGGATGCGCTGGCATTCGGTGTCGTGCTGGCAGGGCGGGGAGGCGTGGATGAAGTCGAACGCGGCTCCGTGGGTGAGGACGAACGCGATCGCGTCCGCCTGCACGAACCGGAACGGGTAGCGCGGCTGGGGGTGGTGGTCGACGCCGGTCACGTCGAAACCGGCGTCGGCGTAGCCCTTGGCGGCGCCGCCCTGGCAGCAGAACAGATCCAGCAGCCGCGGCCGGTCACCGCGCGCTCGCCGGATGGGGGTGGGTTGCGTCATGCTGGGAGACCTCCAACAGGTCTGTAGAGGGCAGGTTGGACACGGGCGGCCCCGCGACTTTGGCGAGACGGAGGGGCCGCCCGTGGCGTAGCTAGGTGTTCTTGCGGAAGAGGCGGAGGGTGATGCCGCCGACGCCGATGGGTCCGGCGGCGCCGCCGATGGTGACGGCGGTCTGCACGGCGAAGTCGAGCAGCGCGAGGAACGCGGCGACGAGACCGAAGATGCCGATGACTCCGGCGCCGGCGACGGCGAGGGGGAAGAGGTAGTCGCGGGCCGGGCGGCCTGTGCGGCCGTCCGTGTGGACGACGATGACGACCGGGGCGCCGGCCGCTTCGGCCCGCCGGTAGTCGTCGGCGGGGACGTGCGGAGCGATGATCCCCGGTGGGTCGCGGTGAGCGGCCACGGGTGCCTCCTTCGGGTAGCGCGACGCGCCCGCGCGGGCGGGCGGCGCGGGCGCGCGGGCGGGTGTCAGGCGTGGGTGTCAGGCGGGTGTCACGTGGGGTGTCAGGGGCGCGTGACACCCGTGTTTGCCTAGGGGTTTGGGTGTCAGGGGAGCGTGACGGTGTCAGGTGTCAGGCGGCCGTCAGGGCGGGGACGATCCGCCACCGGCCGGTGGTGTTGGTCGGCTCCAGCCGACCGTCCAGCGCGGCCTCCTTGAGCCGGGCGGACACCCACGGGCGGGAGAGGTGGTGCCGGTCGCACCAGTCCATGAAGTCCTTCGGGCCGACGATCATCTGTCCGGCGTCCTCGAACTCAGCCAGCGCCCGCGCGAACAGCTCCCGCGCCTCTTCCGGGGTCGGCTTGCGGCCGGTGTCCTGCCCGAAGATCGGGGTGTCGTCGCCGTCCTGCGCGTCGGGCAGGTCCGCCTCCGGGTCGATGCCGGCGTCCTCGGGGTCGACGTTCCGGCCGGTGTACTCCTGCACGGCGTCCTCCTGCTCGGGCACGGCGGTCAGCCGCGGTCCGTCCCCCGGCACCGCGGCGGCGGCGCCGGCGGGGGTGCGGCTGGTGTAGGCGTTGCCGGCGACGGCCACGGCGGCGCCGGCGGTGACCGGGTCGGCGGTGGCGCCGTTGCGCGCCGCCCACGTGGCGAGCAGCTCCATCACGGGCACGGCCCGCTGGGTGAAGCGGCGGGTGCGCCCCGGGGAGGGGTAGCGGTCCTCGGGAATGCCGGGGGAGACGACGTAGCAGTATCCGGGCCGGCGGTTGCCCCACGCCCCGGGGTGGGCGCCCGCGGCCAGCACCTCATCCGGCAGGCAGAACCCCTCATCCCGCCGGTCGCAGCCCAGCGCGATCACGGACGGGAGGGAGGCCCGGGTAGAGGTCGACATCTGGTCGAAGGAGGGACGCTGAAGCGACACGACCAGCGACACACCGGCCGACCGTGCTTCCTGCGCGATGCCGGTGAAGGCGTCATCCCCGAGCGCGCGCAGGGTGTTGGCGGCCTCCTCGAACCAGGTGACCAGGAACGGCATCCCCGCGCAGCCGCACGCGCGGCCGTCGCCGCGGCAGGTGTGCCCGGGGTCGTTCTGCTGCTCCGCGGCGGCCGGGACCCACTGGCGGTAGCCGTGGGCGCCGAGCCAGCGGGTGCGGGCGGGGATGACGTCCTGCACGGTGGCCACCATGACCTCGGTGCCGGTGCCGCCCTCCGCGGCCCAGTCCAGCCCCGCGCGCAGGGGCGCGAAGTCCTGGAAGGCTTTGGGGTCGGAGAACCACACGATCACATCCCTGCGGGACAGGATCTCGGTCAGCAGGTTCAGGGCGGCGTCGCCCTTGCCCGACCCGGACATGCCGGCGGTCAGGACGTGCGTGGAGTTACGGCCCGCCTCCGGGTCGCCGGGCAGCCAGAGCAGCAGCGGGGCGCCGTCGTCGTACCGGCCGATCTCCAGCGGTTCGGCGATCGAACCCCCCAGGTTGGAGGGGCCGGCCCACTCGACGACCTCGGACAGCATGTCCTCGGGGACGATGACCAGGTCCCCGCGCCGGTTGGAGTCCGCATCCGGGGTGTAGCGCACGGCGGACGTCGGCAGGTCCAGGGCGGAGGCGAGGTTGCCCAGCGCCTTGGCCATGTCGTCGTTGGTCTGCTCGCCCGCGGCGAGCGCGACGGGGGCGGTGACCCGGTTGGGTTCCACCTTCGCCGCGCCGATCTGCGCACGGGCGAGACCGATTTTCTCCAACAGGCCCTTGTCGCCACTCTCCCCGGACGGGTCGTCGGTGCGGCGCAGCACCATCCGCACGTTCCACGACAGGGCGACGACCGGCCCACCCATGAGGAAGAGGTCGTCGACCGGGCCGGCGGTGGGGCCGGCGAGGCAGGCGGCCGTCAGCCAGCCGGAGCCGGCGGCCACGGTGATGGCGGAGTGCAGGCGGCGCTGCGCGCTGGTGTTCTTGCCCGCCCACCAGGTGGCGCCGGTCAGGGCGACGGAGGCGAGGGTGAGGCCGACGCCGGCCGCGGCCGAGTCGCCCCACCGCCAGTTGCCCAGCGCGCCGGCCAGGCCGGTGCCGCCGGTCACCAGCCACGGGGGCAGGTGCGGCATGGCGCGGCGTGCGAGGTAGCCGCGGACGCTGCCGGCGCCCCCGTGGCCGGTCAGCAGTCCGGCGCCGCCGTAGGCCGCGGCCACGTCGTCGTTCAGGTAGTCGGTGTGCCGCGTACGGCGGCCGTTGCTGCGTGCCATGGGATCGGTCTCCTTACTGCTGTGCCCAGTTCATGACCGGCTGCTGGGGGCGCCGGGCCCGGTGGCGGACGCGGTTGATCTCCTCCTCGAATTCCTGCTGGAACGTCGAGTAGCAGGCGGCGGCGTTCTTCGCGGCGTCGCGCAGGTCGTCCGCGGCGCGCTGCATCTTCCGGCTCACCTTCGCCGCGCGGATGCGGGAGCCGAACGCCCGCCCCTCGGGGTCCGGCACGGCCGCGAGTACGCCCTTGAGGATCTCCGCGCCCATCGCGACCTCGATCGAGAGCGTGACGGCCGCGGCCCGCAGCGTGTTGCAGTAGTTGCGCAGCTCAGCCGGCGAAGTGAAGTCCGGGGAGGGGAGCAGCGATTCGGCGTGCGAGCCGCCCCCGCCCCCGAAGCGGACGCCGTTGCGGTTGTTGTTGACGGTGACGCTGACCGGCGGGACGAACGAGCCGCCCATCGCGCCGACGAACCCGCCGAGCGCGGCGCCGGCGTTGGTGAACTTCTGCCCCTTGTCCGCGTTGCCGGGAGCGCGGCCGTTGCGTGCGGTACCTGCCATGACGTGTCTCCTCAGAGGTCAGTGGGTGCGGCGGACGATCAGCCAGGCGGACTGGGCGGTGATGAGCGTGAGCAGCCACCACAGCTCAAGCGCGCCGGCCAGCGGACCGCAGCCGGCCGCGGCAGCCAGCCAGGCCAGCGCGGACGACGCGAGCACCGCCGCGGTGATCCGCCAGCCGAGGACGGCACCGGTCCCGGGGCGGCGGCGCTGCACGAGCAGCAGCCAGAGCAGCGGGCCCGCGCCGCCGGGGGCGAGGATCAGCCCCGACCACCACGCCATGACGTGCAGCACACCGGCGACGGCCAGCGCGGCGACGGCGAGGGCGGTGGGGGCCAGGGCGTGGCGTGAGCGCCACAGCCAGCCGCCGACCACGGCGAGCGCCTCGCGGGTCAGCGACGGCCGCTCGGGGACAACCACGACGAACGGGTCCGAGCGGCGGCGCCCGCGCTGGCGGGGGATACGGACGGTGGTGACGCCGGCGGCCGTCTTGGCGCCGCGGGCACGAGTACGAGCAGACACAGGAACTCTCCTGTTCAGGACGTCGGAAGAGGGAGGTTCAGGCGGTGCGCTGTTCGGAGGCGGCCAGGCACAGACCGCAGACGCCGTGCCGGGTCGACAGGCAGTAGCTGTAGGTGACCCCGCAGGCCGGGCAGGTGCAGCGCTTGTGCATGGCCAGCGCGAGCGCGCCCCACTTGCGGGAGGTCATCGGGCGGACCGGCTTGGCCAGGTCGACCCGGTAGAGGTAGGCGACCCGCGGCGAGCCGGCCCGCCGGTTGATCCGCATGAGCTGCGCGGCCACCGGCTGACCACCGGGCCGCAACCCCTGCGCGCGGAGCTGTCGGCGGGTGGCGTACCCGTCGGGGGCGAACTTCCAGGGGTAGGTGGGAATGCCGTAGCGGGCGCCGGTCGGGTCGTAGCACCGGCTGTAGGCGGTCGGCATCAGGCACCGTGCCCGTTCACGGCCGCCAGACGCGGCCCGTCAGAGCCACCGGCGTCCGCGCTGCGGTGTTCGGCGTAGCGGGAGGACACCCACCCCACCGACCAGCCGCACAGCTCCGCCGTCTGCCGCACCGGCAGACCGGCCGCGAACGCGGCCGACACGACCGTGCGCGCCCGGTCCTCGGGGAACTTCTCCTCCGCTGGCCCGAGAGCCAAAAGCGCCGCGCGTTCACGCTCCCGCTCCTGCTGTTCACGCTCGCGCTCACGGCGTTCACGCGCCTCGCGCTGCTGCCGCTCCTGCTCGCGCTGTTCGGCCGTCTCCCGGGCGGTGCGTTCACGCTCCCGCTGCTGCTGTTCACGCTCGCGTTCACGGCGTTCACGGGCCTCCCGGTCGGCAGCCTCGCGGGCGGCCTCCCGCTCCCGCTCCTCGCGCCGGTCCCGCTCCTCACGCTCCGTCTGCTCACGGGCCAGCGCCGCTTCGTGCTCACGCTGTTCACGGGCCAGCGCGGCAGCGTGCTCGCGTTCCTCACGGGCCAGCCGTACGGCCGTCTCCCGCTCCTCCTGCGCCGCCCGCCGGCGAGCCTCCCGCTCCTCCTGCTGCCGCTCGTTGAGAGCGGTGACGGCCGCGGCGATCGCACGGCGGTAGGCCAGGCCGGTTTCCGCGGTGACGATCAACAGCAGCGGGGCGACCGCGTGCACGGCCACCCCCACCATGTCCCTGGCCAGCGCGGAATCCGCGACGTTCAACGCCAGCGTCATGCAGCCGGTCATCCACCGCAGCGCCACCGGCCACCGTCCGCCGTGCCCACCAAGACGGGCCAGCACCGCATCCAGCCGGACGACGATGACCACCGCGGCGTCTACGACCAGGGGCAGGATCGGTGCCGTCCAGTCCCACTCGTCCGGGGTGTGCGCCGCGGCGAGCGGGGTGACGGTCAGGATCGAATACAGCATGGCGCCCGCCACGATCAGCCACGTTCCGACCGACAGGGCGCGTTCCGCTGAACGGATCTGGTCGCTGTTCACGCGCCCGCCCCCGTCCATGAACGCACCTGAACGGCCGCGATCAGCAGCACCGCAGAGCCGGGGTCGCCGTAGGTCTCGGTGTCCTCGGACCACGTCCACTCCGCATCCGGGAGCGGCTCGAAACCCAGGACGCTGAGCGCGTTCACGCGCTCCGTGAGCGTCGGCACCGGAGCCGCCCGGTCAAAGCCGTACTCGGGCCACCGGGCGGTGGTGTTGAACAAGACGACGTACAGGCGCCAGCCGCGCCCGGCGGACACCGACATCTGCGCCGTGAACGTCTTGCAGCCGGCCGCGGCCGGGTCGGCGCTCATGCGTCACCGTCCCGGCGGACGATCAGGAACCGGTCGGTGTCCAGGTCCATGACGACCGTGGCCGGCTCGCCCCGCTCACGCAGCGCCGCGGCCCGCTCCTCCGCCGGCCAGCTCCCGCGCGGGTGCCCGGCAGGGAAGCTGTCGAGGATCTCCCGCTCACTCATGCCCCCACCCCCGCGACCGTCGCCGTGCGGTTGGCCAGGTCCCGGCGCGCGGCGAGCATCTTGTGCCGCGCCCGGCGGATACGCCGCGCGTCCAGCTCGTTCGGCGTGCGGTCAAGGGCGGTGATCTGCGCGTCGACCAGGTCGACGCCCGCCAGGATCACGGGCATCTCGCGGTCGATCGCGTCCAGCTCCGCATCCGTCGGCTCCAAGAAGTCGAGCGACGCGGTAACAACGTCCTGAAGTGTGACGATGTGACTCATGGGTCGTGGTCTCCCTGTCAGGTGAAACGGCCCGAACAGAGCCCCCGGAGTTGCAGCTCCGGGGGCTCGCGCCGTTGAAGTCGGATGTTCCGGCTCCCCGCGCTCCCGCCCGTACGTCCTCACGCAGCGCGCGGAACGGACGGGCGGGAGAGGCAGCCGGCCCGCAGCGTCACGCGCTGCGGAACCGTGGTGGACCGGGCTTGCTGTACGGGCGCCGCCGGCCGGTCCGAGCGGCGGCGCCCCTGGTATGTCGTCGGTTCACACCGACCCTCCTGCCGATCGCAGGGACACGGCTTTCACCGGCACTCCGTTGCCACAGAGCACCGGTCCCGAGCCGGGAAGTCGGGCGCGTCATCGTCACTGCTCTGACGCCAGCAGGGCGGCGCGTACCAGGTGGCAACCCCGGGGTTGGCCTCCCGTGAGGAAGGGATGATCCCCGGGGCTGTTCTCCAGAGCGGGTACGCGGGACAGGACAGGTTCACCTGCCACGAAGTGGCCGCCAGCGGCCGTCACCCGGGCCGCTACGGGGACGGGGACTCTCACCCCGCCAACTCGTCACGCTGTTGAGTTCTCAATCAATGCGCGCTCACTTCGTACTCACCCCCAGTGACGGGGACTTTCCTCCGGGCACATCCCTAAGGTTCCCTAGGGTTCCCTGCGGTGTCAAGCGGTAAGCTAGGGAACCTCAGGGAAGTGACGAAGAGGAGCGGAAGACATGGCAGGCCAGGCCGACAATCGGGCGCCGTACGCGAGAATCGCCGGCCACTACGCGGAGCTGATCGCGTCCGGGCAGCTAGAGCCGGGAACCCTCTTGCCGAGCATCAAGAACCTCTCCGAAGAGTGGAAGGTGAGCACGGCAACGATCGAAAAGGCCCTGCGTAAGCTGCGCAACGAGGGGCTTGTCCGTGGCATTCACGGCATCGGTACCGAGGTGGTGAATCAGCCGACTCCGATGTCTTCCGGTGCTCAGCGGCAGGACCGGGGAGTCAGGACCGGATCTAGCTGGGGGCAAGGTGAGCGCTCCGACTCTCACCAGGCGGCCGTGGTGCCCGCGCCCGAGGAAGTAGCGCAAGCGCTGGACATTCAGCCCGGCTCCGACGTGATCCGCCGTAGCCGCGTCTACCGGGACCGGCACGGCATCGTTGCTCACAGCACGTCGTGGATTCCCGCTCGTTACGGAAAGCTGATCCCCCAGCTAGCCGCAAGCGAGCGGCTCACGGGGGGAACCTCGCTTCAGCTCATCGCCCAGGTGACCGGTCACCCGATCAGTCACCGCATCGACACCGCTTCAGCCCGTGTGCTTACCCCGGAGTACGCGCGGCTACTGGAGCTTGACCCGGACGACCCGCCGGCGGACCCGGTGGTCGTGATGACAGCCAAGTTCGTGGACAGCGAGGGCAACATCGTTGAGTACGGCGTGGACCTCGGTGGTCCGGGCCGGACGTGGCGCACAGAATCGGAGGTCTCCCCGTGACGGTCGTGGACGACACGCTCGTGAGCGTGCTCGAAGACCGGCTGGACGCACTGCTCGCTGCCCGCAGGGCTGGCACAATCACACCCGTGACCGAAGCGGCGATAGCCGCAATCTCCCGAACCATGTCGAGACCGATGCCCGCACGCCCGCCGTTCTGCGTCCTTATGGCCGGCCTCCCCGGCTCCGGCAAAACCACCCTCTCTCGCGCCCTCACCGACCGTGGGTTCGTACGGCTGTGCCCGGACGAAGAGATGTTCCGCCGGCACGGTGTCTACGGCGTCGACTTCCCTCGCGGCGTCTTTCCCACCCTTGAGCGCCCCGTCCTCGAAGACGTGGCGGCCGACCTCCGGGAGCAACTCAAGGCCGGGCATGACGTCGTCGTCGACCACGGCTTCTGGACCCCGGAGGACCGGGCGAGGTGGCAGGCGATTGCCACCGACGCCGGCGCGGTGCCCGTACTCGTCTACCTCGCTGCCAGCCATGCCGAACTGTGGGCGCGGATCAGCAAGCGCAACGAGTTCCATGCCAACGATCCCAATTCGATCTACTTCTCTGAGAGCGACCTACAGCGGTACCGCACCCGGTTCATCCCGCCGGAGGCCGACGAACCGCACCTGTTGTACGACGGTGACCCGGCGGTCGTGGTCGAGGCTCTTGAAGCCTCTCAATCCTGACTTCCGCACGGCAGACGTGCAGCTCAGCCAGCCAGTGCTCCGTCTCAGTTTCCGTCTCATTCACCCCCGTCCGGAGCCGTTCACGACGGTTCAGGCTCCGGGCGGGTGTACGGCGTTGAACGGGGCCGAACGGCAGCGGCTCGCCCCCTGACCTGCATGGACAAACCTGCAAAGCGAGTTACGTGGGTTCGATTCCCGCCACGGCCTCTACTGCCTGACCGGACAGATCGAATGTGCGGCACCCGTGCAGGGTGCCGCACATTCGGCTGTCAGTCGTGGCTCGATGTCCGTCCGCGCCTCGGGAGACCGAGGTCAGGGCCAGACACCGGGCGTGACCCGCGCGGGCCACGGCCAGCGCCTCCTCGGCCGCGCATGCGTCGGCGACCGCGTCGGGCACCGGCGCGGCGGGCGGCGCCAGCCCCGGCCACACGTCGAACGGCGGCCACGCGCCCTCCGTCCACCGGCCGCGCAGATACGCCGCGGCGTCACCGTCCGCTCCGTGGCCGCCGCTCGTCGGGGTCATCGAGTCGTCGGGGTATTCGAGCAGCAGCGGATACAGGCCCGTCTCGTGGCGGCGGGCGTACAGCCGCCGCCAGTGGCCGGCCGCGTCCGGGAGGGGACCGTCGCTCATCCAGACCGCCGGGTGCGGAGGACGGGACGGACCCGCCCAACGGCCGGGCGGCAGGAAGCTGTCGAGAGGTTCTGGCATGGCCGGAATCTACGTCCCGCCACTGACAGCGGGATCAGGCGCTCGCCGCCGTCCCCAGCGCCTCCCCCCGCCGCAGCGCCCACAGCGACAGGGCGAGGGACGGGACGTCCGACGTCAGGGGGTGGAGGGTGGCGTCCGTCCCGTGCCAGGTCAGGGTCGCGCCCGTCGTGCCGTCTACGAGGACATGGGTGCCGTCGGCCAGGCGGCCCAGGCGGATCAGGAGGCAAGCGCCCTCGGGGAGCGTCATGGCGGCCGGTTCGGCCTCCGCGTACTCCTCCAGCGTCGGCAGCGGCGTCTCGTACGGGGCCGTGTCCAGCGTGAACGGGTGGGCCTGAAGCGGCAGGCCCGTCTCGGTCAGGAAGCGGCGGGTCGGCTCGTGGGTGAGGGCCGCCGGGAAGTCGACGTCCTCGTAGCGCAGGACACCCGCGCGGCCGAAGTCGCGGTCCAGGAAGCGGGGCGGCAGGTCCGGGGCCGTGCCCGGCGCCGTGCGGCGGCCCGCCGTCAGCAGGAGGCAGCCGAGCAGCGCCGACGTCTTCCACAGCGGCGTCCCGCAGGCCGTCGGCGGGAGCCGGACCGCCCCCCGCGTCCACGACGGGTCCTCCGCCGACGTCGCGAGGCGGACCAGCGTCAGCAGCGACGGTGCCGCCGGTGCGGTCGGCTTGATCGGCGGCGCGCTGACAGGTGCGTGCATCGTCTCCCCCGGAAGTGTGTGTCGCGGGGCCGGCTGCCGTCCCCGCTGCTCCGCACAGTACGCGGCACCACTGACAACGCCCGAAGACTCAGACGCCCACGGGGGCCGTCGCGTTGCCTCGAACGGTGAGGAACCCGGCGGTGAGGAACCCGGCGGGCGATCCGACGGGGGCTCAGTCCCCCGTCACCACCGCCGCCTGCGGCCTGATCGGCAGGCGGTTGACCGAGCGGCCCGTCGCCGCGCGTACCGCCGACGCGACGGCCGCCGGGGACGCCACCACCGGCGCCGCGCTGACCGCCTTGGCGCCGAACGGGGCCACCACGTCGCGTTCCTCGACGAGTTTGACGATGCGGATGTCGGGGGCGTCCAGGGCGGTGGGGAGGGCGTAGCCGGTCAGGTCCGGGTGGCGGATCAGGCCGCGCGGGGTGCGGAGGTTCTCCGTCAGGGCGATGCCCACGCCCTGGGTGACCCCGCCCTCGATCCGGGCGGCCAGCTGCGCCGGGTTGAGGATCCGGCCCACGTCCTGCGCGACCGCCAGCTCCACCACCCGTACCGAACCCAGTTCCACGTCGACGTCGACCACCGCGCGGATCGCGCAGAACGCCATGCCCACGAAGGCGTCGCCCTGCCCGGACGCGTCCAGCGGCTCCGTCGGGTGCGGACGGCACTGGGCGGTGGCCCACAGTTCCTTGCCGTCCAGCGCCTCGCCGACCGTCGTCGACAGGACCCCGTCGTACGACGTGATCTTGCCGTCGGCGATCTGGAGCAGCTCGGTGGACATGCCGAACTGGTGGGCCAGCGGCTGGAGGAGCTGCGTACGGACCATCTTCGCGGCCCGTTCCACCGCCCCGCCCGACACCCAGGTGTGGCGGCCCCGGCAGCCCGCGCCCGCCGGCGGCTGGTCGGTGTCGACCGGCGCCACGTGCACCTCGTCGATGCCGAGGGTCTCCTGGACGATCTGCCGGGCGAGGGTCGTGAAGCCCTGGCCGGTCTCGACGGCGGCGCACAGCACCGTCGCCACGCCGTCGTGGACCTTCACCGTCGCCGTGGAGACCTCGTCCGCGCCCTCCGCGCCGAGCATGTGCACCATGCCGATGCCGTAGCCCACGCCCCGGCGCACCGCGCCCGGTTCGCCCGCGCCCTCGGGGCCGCCGGGCAGCAGCCACTCCTCGGCGGGGGTGTCCTTCGGCAGCGCGGGCAGGGGGTGCTCGCGCACCGCCTGGAGGAGTTCGGCGACGGGGGCCGGGCAGGTCACCGTCTGGCCGGTCGGGAGGATGTCCCCCGTGGCCAGCACGTTCCGCAGGCGCACCTCCGCCGGGTCCAGGCCCAGCTTCTTCGCGATCTTGTCCATCTGCGCCTCGTACGCGGCGCACACCTGCATCGCGCCCTCGCCCCGGACGTGTCCGGAGGGCGGGTTGTTGGTGCGTACCGCCCAGCCCTCGATGAACGCGTTCGGGACCACGTACGGGCCGCAGGCGAAGGCGACCGCGGCGGCCAGCGCCTCGGACGACGTGTCGGCGTACGCGCCCGCGTCGAGCAGGATCTGCGCCTCGACCTTGACCAGCCGGCCCTCGGCGTCCGCGTGGTGGCGGTAGCGCAGCAGGGTGGGGTGGCGGTGGGCGTGGCCGAGGAACGACTCCTCGCGCGTGGCGGTCAGTTTGACCGGCAGGCCCGTCTTCAGCGCCAGCAGCCCGAGGGGGAGCTGGAAGCCCTGGTCCTCGCGGTCGGCCGTGGCGCCGGGGACACCGGTCACCACGATCTTCACCTGTTCGGGGGACAGGCCGAAAGCGGCCGCCGCCGTGTCGCGGTCGGTGTGCGGGTCGGTGGAGGCCAGGTACAGCTCCACACCGCCGTCCGGACGGGGTACGGCGAGACCGGCCTCGGCGCCGATCGGCGCCGGGTCCTGGCGGCCGATGCGGTACAGACCCTCGGCGACGATCTCGCCCGCCGCGTCCGGGTCGCCGTGGCGCAGCGGGATGTGCCGGATCAGGTTGCCGTCGGGGTGCAGCGGCTCGGCCTCGAACGCCTGCTCGGGGTCGGTGACCGGGTCCAGTACCTCGTACTCGACGATGACGGCCGCCGCCGCCATCCGCGCGGTGTCGGGGTGGTCCGCGGCGACGGCGGCGAGGGGCTCGCCGTGGTGGCGTACGACCTCGGAGGCGAAGACCGGCCGGTCGGCTCTGCCCCGTCCGTGCAGCGCGGTGCCCGGCACGTCCTCGTGGGTCACGACGGCCCGCACGCCGGGCATCTCGCGCGCGTGCCGCGTGTCGATGGAGACGATCCGCGCGTGCGGGTGCGGGGAGCGCAGGACGGCCGCCCAGAGCAGGCCCTCGGCCCACAGGTCGGCGGCGTAGGGGAAGGTGCCCTCCGTCTTGGCGCGGGAGTCGGCGGCCGGCAGCGACGCGCCGATGCCGTGCGGGATCGGCTCGGGGGCCGGGGCCCCGGCGGCGGTGCCCGCGGCCTCCGCGGTGGCTGCCTCGTTGCTCAACGCTGGCCTCCGTCCTGGCCGTGCTGTCCGTCGTGGCCGTCCGGCTGGTCGTGCGCGTGCGGGTCGTGCGCGCCCGGCGGATACGCGCCGGGCGGGCCCTGCGGGTCGAACGCCGACGGGTTGACGCCGCCCGCGCCCGGCCCCGCCTGGTGCGGGATACGGGGCTCGTCCGCGTCCGGGGCCGGTCCGTCGGCGGCACCGGCGGCACCGGCCGTGTCCGCCCCGGCGGCGGCGTCGCGCTCGGCGACGACCTCCTCGACCGCCCGCAGCACGCCCCGGTAGCCGGAGCAGCGGCACAGGTTGCCGCACAGGGCCTGGCGGGTCTCCAGTTCGGTCGGCGCCGGGTTGCCCTCCAGCAGGTCGTGCACGGTCATCGCCATGCCGGGCACGCAGAAGCCGCACTGCACCGCGCCGCACCGGGCCAGCGCCCGCTGCACGTCGGAGGGCCGGCCGTCGGCGGCCAGGCCCTCGACCGTACGGACCTCACTGCCCGCGGCGGTCACGGCCGGCACCAGGCAGGAGGCGACGAGACGGCCGTCGACCTGCACGTTGCACGCGCCGCACTCGCCCTGCGAGCAGCCGTCCTTGGCCCCGGCGAGGCCGAGCCGCTCGCGCAGCACGTAGAGCAGCGACTCCCCGATCCAGGCGTCGGTGACGGGCCGGTCGGCGCCGTTGACACGCAGGACGTAGGAGGCGAGGGGGTGTTCCTCGGCGGCAGCGGCAGCGGCGGGAGGGTCGGGGAGGGGCGGGGGCTCTTCCGGCGCCGGGTCCGGACCCGGGGGCTGCTCCGGGGCCGGCGGCTGCTCCGGGCCCGTGGTCGGCTCCGGGCCCGTGGCCAGGTCCGGGTTCGTGGTCGGGTCCGCCTCGGGGTCCGCATCCGGGCTCGGTTCCGGGGCGGTCCCCGCGACGGACGCGGCTTCGGCAGAAGCGGCGTCCGCGGATGCCGCGGGGGTCACGGGGGCCGCGGGAGCCGCGGGGACCGCCTCCGGAGCGACGGCCTCCGGGACCGCCTCCGAAGCCACGGACTCCGGAGCAGCCTCCGACGCGGACGCGTCGGCGGAACCGGCCGGAACACCGGCTTCCGCCTCGGCACCGCCGACCGGCTCTGCCACCTCGGCCGCCACCCCGGCCGCCATTTCGGCCGCCATTTCGGCCGCCCCCTCGGCCGCCGCCTCTGGCGGTACCTCGGCTGCCGCCTCGGCCGCCACTCCATGCCCGAGAGGCGTCAACGACCCCTCAGCGGCCTCCCGTTCGAACGAAGCCTCTCCGTGCGAGGCGGGAGCCCCCAGAGGCTCCACGGGGCGCTCAGCGGCCTCAGTGGCCTCAGCCGCCTCAGTGAACCCACGCGTCTCGTGTATCTCGCGAACCCCGTCGGCCCCGCGCGGCGCCTCCCCCGCGTCCGGGATCGGGAGGCGGATGACACCGAGCCTCGTGGTCTCGTCGAACATCGGCGGCTTCGCCGTGGGCTCCGCGTCCGGCCGTGCCTCCGGCGCCCGCTCCCCGGACCAGTGTCCGGGTCCCTCCTGGTGCGGTGTCTGCGGTGTCCGGTCGTTCCACGGACGGCCCGTCGCCTGAGCCGCCCAGGGGGCCGGGGCGCCGCCCGGGAGCGTGGCCGGCGGCGTACCGCCCCACTGCTCGACCAGGGACGACGTGGTGAACTCGCCGGACTCGTCGGGGAGGTCCCCGCCCGCGACCGGAATGGACCACTGCCCGGTCACGTCGTGGCCGGGTACGGGCGTCTCCTCGGCGGTGACGGCCTCGTGGAAGTCCCACTGATCCGTGGCGCCCGGCCGGTACGCGAACCGGTCGTCGTGACCGGCCCCCTGCACCTGCCCCTGGCCCTGGCCCTGAACGGGATAGCCCGCGTCGGCCTCGGCGTCGCCACCGGTGCCGTCCCCCGGGCCGTAGTACCCGTACTGCCCACCCGTCCCGTACGGGTCCTGCCGCGCCTCCCCGTACGGCTGGTCGTAGGGCTGGTCGTACGGCTGCTCGTACGGCTGACCGGCGTCCTGGGACTGCCACTGCGCGCCGTCCACCGGGGCCGACGGCATCGCCCACGTGCCGGTGGCCGCGGGGTCGGTGCCCGCGGCGGGGCTGACCGTTATCGGCGGCGGGACGAAGCCGTGGCCCGGGGCCGCGAGCGGGCTGCCCGCTGCGTCCAGGAGCGCGTCGATCCCGCCCTCGGGGAGCTGGACGAAGGCGGTGGCGCCGTCGTCGTAGTCACCCTGGGGCAACGGATCCCAGCGGCTGCCGCCGCTGCGGGGCGCGCCCTCTCCCTGCTGCTGGTCGTCGCTCACGACAGCGCCCTCCCCAGTGCTCGTCGGGCCAGTGCGGCGACGGTGCGCCGCAGGTGCAGTACGGCCGGCGGGAGCTGCGCCACCGATCCGTCCTCGGCGGGGACCGGGTCGGGGATGCAGGCCGCGGCGACGTACTCGCCGAAGGCGGCCAGCGCCTCCGGGACGATCGCGCGGTTGTTGTCCCAGTCGATGAGCTGGGCCACCCACTGCTCGGCCTCCAGCGGCCTGAGCGGCATGGGCGCTATGGCACCGACCGCGCACCGCACCCCGCGCCGGGCCGGGTCCAGGACCAGGGCGACGGAGGCGACCGCGCGTCCCGGGCCGGTCCGGCCGGTGGCCTTCAGGAAGACCTGCGGGGCGTGCAGCAGCGGCACCCGTACGAAGCCGATGAGTTCGCCGGCGCGGAGCATCTCCACCCCGGCCAGCAGGTGCGACACGGGGATCTCGCGGCGGGCGCCGCCCTGGCCCGCGATGATCAGCGTCGCCTCCAGGGCGGCGAGGACGGGCAGCGCGTCGCCGGTCGGGGCGGCCGAGGCGACGTTGCCGCCGAGGGTGCCCGCGTTGCGGATCTGCGGCGGTCCCGCAGCGCGCGCGGCGGCGGCGAGCGCCGGGATCAGCGCGGCGAAGTCGGGGCGGCCCATGCGGGCGTGGGTGAGTCCGGCGCCGAGCAGCGCGTGGCCGTCCTGGTACTGCCAGCCGCGGATCTCGCTGATCCGGCCGAGTCCGACCAGCGCGGCGGGGCGGAGCTGGCCGGAGTTGACGGCCGCCATGAGGTCGGTGCCGCCCGCCACCGGCACGGCGGCGGGGCGCTCGGCGAGCGCCGTCACGGCCTCGTCCAGTGTTGTGGGCAGCGTGACGGCCTGCGCCGCCTGCGGTGCGTGCGTGCTCAAACCGCTGCCCCTTCCCGCTGTCCCACTGGTCCCGCCCGTGCGCCGTACGGTACGTGCTGACAGGGCGGACGTGGCAACTCTGGCACATCATCGCAGCACCCGAACGCGGGGGTCCGCTAGGAGGCATTCGCCCGTCTCATCAGGGAGATGGGACAATTCATGCGGGTTGGGGCCAGTAGGACTTGTTTGCGGTTTGTTCCCCACTTGTTCGGGGCGGGCCGTTACTTGTTCGGGGGCGGCCCGTCGAGCGGACGGCCGAGGACGCCGGGGCGCCGCTGCCACGGGCGGGGCCCGGCGGGCGGCCGGTAGGAGACCCCGAGGGCGTCAAGTCGCCGGTAGTGGGCGGCCATACGGTGCTCGAAGGCGGCGAAGTCCCGGCCGGCGGGGTCGGGCAGCGGGCTCCAGGCGACCTCGGCGAAGGCGGCGAGCCGGGGGAACGCCTGGTAGTCCACGCGGGCAGGGCTCTCCATCACCTCGGTCCAGAGGTTGGCCTGGGTGCCGAGGACGCGCCCGGCTTCCTCGGGGGTCAACCCCGGGGGAACCGGCTCGAAACGGTAGACGTCCTCCAGGGTGCGCACGAACCCGATCGGTACCGGTTCGTCGGCGCCGCCGTCCTGCCGGTGGTCCAGGTAGACGTACTGCTCAGGACAGATGACGACGTCGTGTCCGGCGCGCGCGGCGGCGATGCCGCCCTCGTAGCCGCGCCAGGAGGAGACCGCGGCGCCGGGGGCCAGGCCGCCCTCCAGGATCTCGTCCCAGCCGATGAGGCGGCGTCCGCGCGCGGCGAGCCAGGTCGCGAAGTGGCCGATGAACCAGGACTGCAGTTCGTCCTCGTTCGCGAGGCCGAGGTCCTCCATGCGTGCCTTGGCGGTGGCCGAGCGGCGCCACTGGTCCTTCGGGCATTCGTCGCCGCCGACGTGAATGAACTCCGAGGGGAAGAGTTCGAGGAGTTCCTCGAAGACGCCTTCGTAGAAGCGGAGGGTCTGTTCGGTGGGGGCGAGCACGTTCGGGGAGATGCCCCAGGTGTCCCAGACGCCCAGCTCGCCGGTGTCTACGACATCGGTGTTGCCGAGTTCCGGATAGGCGGCGATGGCGGCCTGGGAGTGGCCGGGCACGTCGATTTCGGGGACGACGGTGATGTGGCGTTCGGCGGCGTAGGCGACGATCTCGCGGATGTCGTCCTGGGTGTAGAAACCGCCGTGCGGCTTGTCGTCCCAGAGCGGTGAGGCGCGGTGGCCCCATTTCGAGCGGGGCCGCCATGACGCGGTCTCGGTGAGCTTCGGATACCGCTGGATCTCGACCCGCCAGCCCTGGTCGTCGCTGAGGTGGAAGTGGAAGACGTTGAGTTTGTGCGCGGCCATCAGGTCGAGATAGCGCAGCACTCCGTCCTTGGGCATGAAGTGCCGGGCGACGTCGAGCATGAGGCCGCGCCAGCGGAACCGGGGGGCGTCCTCGACGGTGACCTCCGGCAGGTCCCAGTCGTCGCCGGGGCGCAGCGGGGCCCGGCGGAAGGCGTCGGGTCCGAGCAGCTGGCGCAGGGTCTGCGCGCCCCAGAACACGCCGGCGGCGCTGCCGCCCTCGATGCGGGCGAGGGGGTCGCCGACGGTGAGGCGGTAGCCCTCCGGGGGGAGGCCGGGGTCGATGGACAGCACCAGCCGGTCGGAGGCCGCGCCGCCGTCGTCCGGGGCGAGCGGCAGGCCGGTCGCGGCGCCGAGCGTGGCACGCAGCCAGCGGGCGACGCCCTCGGTGCCCGGTCCGGCGTCCAGTCGGGTCTCCGCGCCGAGGCCCACGTACGAGGCGGCGCTCCAGGCCGCCTCGCGCGGTGCCGGGATCAGGGAGAGTTCGTCGGTCATGTCAGTGGGCACCTTTCATGTCGGTCCCGCGCCTTTCGGGTTCAGTCCTTCACCGCTCCGCCGAGGCCGGAGACGAGTCGTCGTTGCACGAGGACGAAGAAGACCAGGACGGGGACGGTCATCACCGTGGACGCGGCCATCACGCCGCCCCAGTCCGGGTCGTCGGGTTTGTAGAAGACCAGCAGCGCCATCGGCAGCGTCGACTGCGAGGTGTCGCTGATGATGAACGACTTCGCGAACAGGAAGTCGTTCCAGGTCGAGATGAAGGAAAAGACACTCGTGGCCACGAGGCCGGGGAAGACGAGCGGGAAAAGGACCTGCCAGAGGAATCTCGCCCGGCTCGCCCCGTCGAGGTACGCGGCCTCCTCCAGGGCCTCCGGTACGGCTTTCACGAAACCCCGCAGCATCCAGATCGCGAAGGGCAGTGAGAAGGCGATGTGCGGCAGGATCAGCGATCCCAGGGTGTTCAACTGCCCGAGGTCGCGCATGAGGAAGAACAGGGGGATCGTGAGCGCTTCCACGGGCACCATCTGGGCGACCAGGAACATGATCAGCAGGGTGGTCCGGAAACGGAACCGGAATCGCGTCACGGCGGTCGCGGCGAGAAACGCGATGAGCGCGGAGGCGATCACCACGACGCCCGCGACGACGAGACTGTTGAGGAAGTAACGGCCGAATTCCTGCTGCCCGAAGACGCGCCGGAACGCGTCGAGGGACGGCTCCAGGGTCCATGGACGCGGCCGGTCCGACTCGATCTCACCGGCCGGTCTGAAGGCGCTCAGCACCATCCAGTACAGCGGGAAGGCGACGACCACGGCGATCAGCAGTGCCGACGCCTCGGCGGTGAACCGCCATGAACGCTTCACAACTCCTCCCCCTGGCGCCGGAGCAGCCGCAGGTATCCGAGGGTGACGGCGAGCAGGATCAGCAGCATGACGACGCCGATCGCCGAGCCGAGGCTGTACTGGGAGGACGCGAAGGCCTTCTGGTAGGCGTACACGTTCAGGACGAGGTTCTGCCCGGCGATACCGCCGCCGCCCGTCATGACGTAGATCTGGGTGAAGACCTTGAAGTCCCAGATGACCGACTGGATCGTGACGACCGTCAGGATCGGCCGGAGCATCGGTGCCAGTACGGAGCGCCAGATCCGCCACTGCGAGGCCCCGTCCAGGGCGGCGGCCTCCAGCACCTCGGCGGGCACGGAGCGGATACCGGCGTACACCGTCACCATGACGAAGGGGAACGAGCACCACACCACTTCGAGCAGCACCAGCAGGAAGGCGCTGTACCGCCCGTACGTCCAGGAGTGGTCGCCGAGTCCCAGGATGCGGTTGACCGGCCCGAAGTCGGCGTCGAAGAGCAGCAGCCACACCGTCGACCCGGTGACCGCCGGGGTCGCCCACGCGCCGAGCGCGGCCAGCATCAGCGCCAGCCGCGGCACGGCCCGTACCCGGGTCAGCAGCACGGCGAGCGCGCACCCGACGAGGAGCGTGCTGACGACGCAGGCCCCGGCGAAGACGACGGTGGCGGCCAGCACCCGCCAGAACTCCGGGTCCGAGAAGAGCGTGCGGTAGTTCCCGAACCCCTGGAAGGAGGTCGGCTCCCCGCCGCTGACCTGAGCCTGGGTGTACTCCAGGAAGGAGATCAGCCCGAGCTGGTAGACGGGGTAGACGAGCAGCCCGCCGAGGACGACGAGAGCGGGCGCGAGGTAGATCCAGGGAGTACGGGTACGCCTGTGGAAGGGGCGCGGGGCTGTCCTGGATTCGCGGCTGCCGCCGCGTGGGCGCGACCGGCCGGGCCCGACCGCCGCCTTGGAGACGACACTCATCCGGCGGAGCCGAACGCCTCGTCCATCTTCCGCGCCGCGTCCCCCGTCGCTCCTGCGACGGACTTCCGCCCGCTCACGACCTCCTGGAACATGGTCGGCAGCACCTGCCCCGCGTCGACGGCCGCCCAGGCGGCCGACACCGGCACGAACTCCGTCCCGGCCGCCAGCGTGTCCACGAACGGCTTCACGAACGGCTCCTGTGCCGCCACGGACTCCCGTACGTCCGTGAAGGTCGGCAGGAACCCCATCGCCTCGAACATCTGCTTCTGCGCCCGCTTGGACGCGAGCCGCTTCATCAGATCGACCGCGAGCGTCCGGTGCGACGTGGATTTCAGGACACCGATGTTGTTGCCGCCCGCGAAGGCCGGCGCGACCGACCCCGGTTCCACGCCCGGCAGCGGGACGACCGCGTACTTGCCCTTGACCTTGCCCGCCTCCACGGCCTGGTGGCTGAAGTCGCCGCCGACGGCCATGCCCGCCTTGCCGGCGGCGAAGGCGGTCACGGTGTCGTTGCCGCCCATGCCGGCGCACTTCGCGGCGGGGCAGTTGTCGTCGCCGAAGAGGTCGGTGTACGCCTCGACGCCCTTGCGGGAGGCGGCGCTGTCGAGCGCGGTCAGCTCCCCGCCGTGGGCCCACAGGAACGGCATCGCGCCGTAGGTGTAGGCGCCGCCGACGGCGAGGCCGTAGAGGCCGGGTTCGGCGGCGCGTATCTTCCGGGCGGTGGTGGCGAGTTCGCCGAGCGTGCGGGGCGGTTCGAGGTCCAGTTCCGCGAAGAGGTCGGTGCGGTAGTACAGGGCGCGGACGCCGACGAAGTAGGGCGCCCCGTAGACCACGCCGTCCACGGTGACCGACCGGCGGGCCGTCGGGTCGGTGTCCTTCGTCTCGTTCCAGGCGTCGAACTCGGCGGTGACGTCGGCGAGTCCGCCGTCCTTGACGTAGCCGGCGGTGTCGGTGTTGCCGTACTCGATGACGTCGGGCGCGGACGCCGGGTCGTTGAAGGCGGCCTTGACGCGCTGGGCGCGGGTCTCCACGGGGATGTACTCGACGCGGACGTCGGTGCCGTCGTGGGCCTTCTCGAAGCCGTCGACGACGGCCCGGACGGCCGCCTCCTTCGGTTCGTTGCCGACCTCCTGGAAGAGCCAGACGCGCAGGGTGCCGGATTTCTCGTCCCTGCCGGCGGAGGAGTCACCGGGGCCGGAGGTCTGGGGGGCGCAGGCGGTGGCGGCGACGGCGAGTAGGAGAGCCAGTCGGACGGGGAGCTTCATACAGCGGTCCTCCGCAAGCAGGCGTTGCAACATATGCAATGACGGTTTCGCTCTGCACAACACCATGGAGGCTAAGTACTACATCAACATGTCCACAAGAGGTCTGAACCATTTCCCCGTCACCGCACCACGGGCGCCCCGGACAGCGCGAAGGCCCCCGAAGTGCGGCGGAACTCGCACTTCCGGGGGCCCGTGAGCAGAAGGCCGGGCTACTTCTTGCCGTCGCCCTTGCCCTCGTCTCCGCCGCCGCTCATGGACTCGTAGATCTCCTTGCACATGGGGCAGACGGGATACTTCTTCGGATCGCGGCCCGGTACCCAGACCTTGCCGCACAGCGCCACGACGGGGGTGCCGTCGAGGGCGCTCGCCATGATCTTGTCCTTCTGGACATAGTGGGCGAAGCGCTCGTGGTCGCCGTCGCCGTGGGACACCTGCGGCGTCGGCTCGACGAGGGTCCCCGTACCAGTCCCGCGCTCGGGCTCAAGAGTGCTCATAACCGCCAAGGGTACTGAAGGGCGCCCGCTTCAGTTGAGCGACGGGTCGTCCGGATACGTCGCCACCATCGCCAGCTCGCTGCGCTGGCGGCGGAGCACCTCGCGCCAGAGTCCGGCGGGCGACGGCGAGGAGACGTCACCGGGTTCGGACTCCACCACGTACCAGGCGCCCTCGGTCAGTTCGTCCTGCAACTGGCCCGGTCCCCAGCCCGCGTACCCGGCGAAGATCCTGAGCGAGCCGACCGCCGGCGCGAGCAGTTCCGGCGGCGCCTCCAGGTCGACCAGGCCGATGGCGCCGTGCACCCGGCGCCAGCCCAGCGGGGCTCCGCCGTCCCCGTCGCCGGGCACCACGGCGACGCCCAGCGCCGAGTCCAGGGAGACCGGGCCGCCCTGGAAGACGACGCCCGGTTCACCGGTCAGCTCCGCCCAGCCGTCCAGGATGTCGCCCACGCCGACCGGGGTCGGCCGGTTGAGGACAACGCCGAGGGAGCCCTCCTCGTCGTGGTCGAGGAGGAGCACCACCGCACGCTCGAAGTTCGGGTCCGACAGGGCGGGTGTGGCCACGAGCAGCCGCCCTGTGAGCGAGGACACCTCGGTCATGCCTGACATGATCCCGCATCTTCCCGTGCGGTGGGGAGGCAATCGGGGGCACCGGAGTGAACCCAGCTCAGACGTCCCCGCGACGCGCCCCGCCGCGCGCCCGTCACGGTGACCGCATGTGCCCGCGAACGCACGGTTCGTGTTGTGAGCGGGCCGTGCGGGGGCTGTGCGGTCCGGGGCTGACAGCCTGGGGCCGGAGGACGATTACCCTTTCCCTTCTGGCCCCTGCCCCACTCCACGGAACGCGAGATTCATGACCGTCAACGGCGCTGATGACGTACTGCTTGTCCACGGCGGAACCCCGCTGGAGGGCGAGCTCCGTGTCCGCGGTGCGAAGAACCTCGTACCGAAGGCCATGGTGGCCGCGCTCCTCGGCAGCGCGCCGAGCCGGCTGCGCAATGTTCCGGACATCCGCGACGTGCGGGTCGTACGCGGACTGCTGCAGCTGCACGGGGTGACGGTCCGTCCGGGCGACGAACCGGGTGAGCTGGTGCTCGACCCGACCCACGTGGAGAGCGCGAACGTCGCCGACATCGACGCCCACGCGGGGTCGAGCCGCATCCCGATCCTCTTCTGCGGGCCCCTGCTGCACCGGCTCGGGCACGCCTTCATCCCGGGCCTCGGCGGCTGCGACATCGGCGGCCGGCCCATCGACTTCCACTTCGACGTGCTCCGGCAGTTCGGCGCGACCATCGAGAAGCGGGCCGACGGGCAGTACCTGGAGGCGCCGCAGCGGCTGCGCGGCACGAAGATCCGGCTGCCCTACCCCTCGGTCGGCGCCACCGAGCAGGTGCTGCTGACCGCGGTGCTCGCCGAGGGCGTCACCGAGCTGTCCAACGCGGCGGTCGAGCCCGAGATCGAGGACCTCATCTGCGTACTGCAGAAGATGGGCGCGATCATCGCCATGGACACCGACCGGACGATCCGCGTCACCGGTGTGGACGAGCTGGGCGGCTACACCCACCACGCCCTCGCCGACCGCCTGGAGGCCGCCTCCTGGGCGTCGGCCGCGCTGGCGACCGAGGGCAACGTCTATGTGCGCGGCGCCCAGCAGCGCTCGATGATGACGTTCCTCAACACCTACCGCAAGGTCGGCGGCGCCTTCGAGATCGACGACGAGGGCATCCGCTTCTGGCACCCGGGCGGGCGGCTGAAGTCCATCGCGCTGGAGACGGACGTCCACCCCGGCTTCCAGACCGACTGGCAGCAGCCGCTGGTGGTCGCCCTGACCCAGGCCACGGGGCTGTCCATCATCCACGAGACGGTGTACGAGTCCCGGCTCGGCTTCACCTCGGCGCTGAACCAGATGGGCGCCCACATCCAGCTCTACCGCGAGTGCCTCGGCGGCTCGGACTGCCGCTTCGGCCAGCGCAACTTCCTGCACTCGGCGGTCGTCTCCGGCCCCACCGAGCTGGAGGGCGCCGACCTGGTCATCCCCGACCTGCGCGGCGGCTTCTCGTACCTGATCGCGGCCCTCGCCGCCCAGGGCACGTCCCGGGTCCACGGCATCGACCTGATCAACCGCGGCTACGAGAACTTCATGGAGAAGCTCGTGGAGCTGGGCGCGAAGGTCGAGCTCCCGGGCAAGGCCCTCGGGTAGACGGCCGGCACACGAACGCCGATGGGGCGGTCACCCGAGTCCGGGTGACCGCCCCATCGGCGTTCGGCAAAGCGCCCTTCAGGGGCGCGGGGAACTGCGCGACCAGCCACAACGGACCCGCGCGCACTCCCCCGGCGCTCACCGGGGAGACGCTTACTTGCCCTTGGCGGCTTCCTTCAGCTTCGAGCCCGCGGACACCTTCACGCTGTAGCCGGCCGGGATCTGGATCGGCTCACCGGTCTGCGGGTTGCGGGCGGTGCGAGCGGCACGGTGGGTGCGCTCGAAGGTCAGGAAGCCGGGGACGGTGACCTTCTCGTCGCCCTTGGAGACGATGTCGCCGACGACCTCGGCGAACGCGGCCAGCACGGCGTCGGCGTCCTTGCGGGTCACCTCGGCGCGGTCGGCCAGCGCGGCCACCAGCTCACTGCGGTTCATGTTGTTACTCCCGTGTCTTTCTTGCCGTTGAGGCGTGCCACGCGGCGGAGCCGCATGTTGGGCAGGCCCGTCGCCAGACCCTCGCGCCCAGGGAGGCATCCTGCCTCTACCTGCGGCGGTAAAGCCAATCCGGCACCCGCAGGAGTCGTGAGAACACCCTTGGGAGTCACACGAAGGACGGCCGGGGCCCGGCCGCCCACCCTAAGGGGCTCCCGCGGGGTGCCCGTCCAGCGACGCGCCGGGCGAGGGTCCCGTGGTGATCCTCACAGATCCCCGCGGGCTCCCTCGGGCCGGGGTGGTCAGACGGCCGCGGCGCCCGCGGCCTTCGCCGCCTCGCGGACGGCGCCGGCGACGGCCCCGGCGACCTTGTCGTTGAAGACGGACGGGATGATGTAGTTCGGGTTGATCTCGTCCTCGGTCACCACGTCGGCCAGGGCCTGGGCGGCGGCCAGCATCATCTCGGTGTTGACGGTGCGGGACTGGGCGTCCAGCAGGCCGCGGAAGACACCCGGGAAGACCAGCACGTTGTTGATCTGGTTGGGGAAGTCGGAGCGGCCGGTGGCGACCACCGCGGCGGTCTGCCGGGCGACGGCCGGGTCGACCTCGGGGTCGGGGTTGGCCAGCGCGAACACGATCGCGCCGTCGGCCATGGCGGCCACGTCGTCGCCGTCCAGGACGTTCGGGGCGGAGACGCCGATGAAGACGTCGGCGCCGCGCACGGCCTCCTTCAGGGTGCCGGTGAGGCCCTCGGGGTTGGTGTTGTCGGCGATCCAGCGCAGCGCCGACTCCGGGGCGGCGTCGACCAGGTCCTCGCGCCCGGCGTGCACCACGCCGTGGATGTCGGCGACGACGGCGTTCTTCACCCCGGCGGCGAGCAGCAGCTTGAGGATGGCGGTGCCGGCCGCGCCCGCGCCGGACATGACGACGCGGACGTTCTCGATGCCCTTGTCGACCACGCGCAGGGCGTTGGTGAGGGCGGCCAGGACGACGATGGCGGTGCCGTGCTGGTCGTCGTGGAAGACGGGGATGTCCAGGGCCTCGCGCAGCCGGGCCTCGATCTCGAAGCAGCGGGGCGCGGAGATGTCCTCCAGGTTGATGCCGGCGAAGCCCGGGGCGATCGCCTTGACGATCTCCACGATCGCGTCGGTGTCCTGGGTGTCCAGGCAGAGCGGCCAGGCGTCGATGCCGGCGAACCGCTTGAAGAGGGCCGCCTTGCCCTCCATCACCGGCAGCGCGGCCTTCGGGCCGATGTTGCCCAGGCCCAGGACGGCCGAGCCGTCGGTGACTACCGCCACCGAGTTGCGCTTGATGGTGAGGCGGCGGGCGTCCTCGGGGTTCTCGGCGATCGCCATGCACACGCGGGCCACGCCCGGGGTGTAGACCATGGAGAGGTCGTCGCGGTTGCGGATGGGGTGCTTCGACGCCATCTCGATCTTGCCGCCGAGGTGCATCAGGAACGTACGGTCGGAGACCTTGCCCAGCGTGACGCCGTCGATGGAGCGCAGCTGCTGGACGATCTCGTCGGCGTGCGAGGTGGAGGAGGCGGCGATGGTGACGTCGATGCGCAGCTTCTCGTGGCCGGACGCCGTGACGTCGAGGCCGGTCACCGAGCCTCCGGAGGACTCGACGGCGGTGGTGAGCGCCGAGACGGCGGTTCCGCTCGCGGGCACCTCCAGCCTGATGGTCATCGAGTAGGAGACGCTGGGCGCCGTAGCCATGGCCGACTTCCTCTGCTTTTACCGTGTCGCTCGTGTCGCTTGGTCGTGCCGTCCGATCGTCGCACCTACCCCTGGGTAGGCGGTAGCCGCCCCGGATTGCGAACGTTTTGTTCGCTTCCCGTACAGCCCACCGCACGACACCGGACGGCATTTTCGGAAAACTACTTCCACCATACGAGAATCGCCGCGTCCTGGGAAGAGATCCGGGAAGGGATCACGGAGAGAACCTCGGGACGGGAATTGTCTTGCGGGGATCGTTTGTTACCTTGGACGTGGCACCGGCCCGATCCAAGCCCCCGGGCCCAACCTTCGTCGCTTCGAGCGACCACTTGCCGCGAGGCGAGCATGGCGGGTCGGTGTCATACAGCGTGAGACGTGAGGCCCGCACCGGACGGTGCGGGCCTCACGTGTGTGCCGGTACGGGCGCCGGTCGTCAGTCGCGGAGCAGGTCCGGGACGCCCGCCGCGTCCGGCTCGTCCCGCTCCCCGGAGACGACCGTCAGCTGCTGCGTGGCCCGGGTCAGCGCGACGTAGAGCACGCGCAGGCCCGCCGGGGACTCGTCCGCGATCTCCGCGGGCGAGACGACCACCGTCGCGTCGTACTCCAGTCCCTTGGCCTCCAGGCTGCCCAGCGCCACCACGCGGTCCCCCAGCTCCGCGAGCCAGCGGCGGGCCTCCTCGCGGCGGTTCATGGCGACGACGACGCCGACCGTGCCGTCGACGCGGTCCAGGAGCCGGGCGGCCTCCTCGCGGACGGCGCCGCCCAGGGAGCCCCGTACGGCCGCGAAGCGCGGCTCCACGCCCGTGGAGCGGACCGCGCGCGGCGACTCGGAGCCGGGCATCGCCAGGGCGAGCACCCGGGCCGCCAGCGCGGCGATCTCCGCCGGGTTGCGGTAGTTGACCGTGAGCGAGAAGCGGCGGGCGCGGGCCGCCCGGGTGCCCAGGGCCTCGTCGCGGGCGGCCGCCGCCTCGTCCGGGTCGGACCAGGACGACTGGGCCGGGTCGCCCACCACCGTCCACGTCGCGTGCCGGCCGCGGCGGCCGACCATCCGCCACTGCATCGGCGTCAGGTCCTGCGCCTCGTCGACGATGACGTGGGCGTACTCGGTGCGCTCCTCCGCCAGCCGCTCGGCCCGCTCGCGCCGCGTCTCCTCGCGCTGCGGCATCAGCTCCTCAAGCCCCGTGAGCTGGTCCAGCGGGTCGGCCTCGCGCCGCTTGCGGGGACGTGCCGGGGCGCCGAGGACCGCCTGCAGCTCGTCGAGCATGGCGATGTCGTGCACGGAGTACCCCTCGCGCCGCAGCGAGCGGGCCACCCGGCGCACCTCGCCCGGGTTGAGGATGCGCCGCGCCCAGCGGCCCAGCCGCTTCTCGTCGGCCATCGAGGCGAGCACCCCGCGCGGGGTCAGCTCCGGCCACCAGGCGTCGAGGAACTCGATGAAGGGGTCCTCCGCGACGACGTCCTCGTCGAAGGAGGAGCGCAGTTCCGCGGCGAGCTGCGGGTCGGTGTGGCGGGCGGCGGCGCCGGACCGCTCCCACAGGGCGTCGAGGAGCAGCTTGCGGGCGCGCGGGCGCAGCAGGTTGACCGGGGCGGTGCCGCCGAGGGCGGTGCGGCGGACCTCGGCCAGCTCCGCCGCCTCCAGCTCCAGGCGCCGGCCGAAGGCGACGACCCGCAGCCGCTCCGGGGCGCGGCTCAGCTCCAGGGCGCCCCGCGCGGCCCTGCGCAGCACCCGGAGCATGCGGTCGGAGCCCTTGGCGCGGGCGGTGGACGGGGAGTCGTAGAGCGTGGCCTCGGCGCCGTCGACCAGGGAGCCGATGGCGCGGATCGCGACCTGGCCCTCCTCGCCGAGCGACGGCAGGACGCCCTCGGTGTAGGCGACGAGGAGCGGGGTCGGGGAGACGATCAGGATGCCGCCGGAGTAGCGGCGCCGGTCCTGGTAGAGCAGGTAGGCGGCGCGGTGCAGGGCGACGGCGGTCTTGCCGGTGCCGGGGCCGCCCTCGACGTAGGTCACCGAGGAGGCGGGGGCGCGGATCACCAGGTCCTGCTCGGCCTGGATGGAGGCGACGATGTCCCGCATGGAGTGGGTGCGGGCCTGTCCGAGAGCGGCCATCAGGGCGCCGTCGCCGACCACGGCCAGTTCCTCGCCGTCGAGGGACGCGGTGATCTCGGGCCGCATCAGGTCGTCCTCGACGCCGAGCACGCGCCGCCCCTTGGAGCGGATGACGCGGCGGCGCACGACCCGGCCGGGGTCGACGGCGGTGGCCCGGTAGAACGGGGCCGCGGCGGGTGCCCGCCAGTCGATGACCAGCGGGGCGTACTCGGCGTCCAGGACGCCGATCCGGCCGATGTGCAGGGTCTCGGCGATGTCGGCCGTGCGGTCGGCCCGTACGGCCCCCTCGGCGGGCTCCACGGCCGTGTACGCGCCGTCCGGGCCCTTCTTGCCGTCCTTGCCGGCGAGCAGGTCGACGCGGCCGAAGAGGAAGTCCTCGAACTCGTTGTTCAGGCGGTTGAGGTGGATGCCCGCCCGGAAGACCTGGGCGTCGCGCTCGGCCAGCGCGCCGGGCGTGCCGACGTGGCCGCGCTGGGCCGCGTCGTGCATGAGGAACTCCGCCTCGTGGATCTTCTCCTCCAGGCGGCGGTACACCCGGTCCAGGTGTGCCTGTTCCACGGTGATCTCTCGGTCCCGTACGGAGTCGTCCCGTACCTGGTCGTGCGCCGATTCGACCGCCGAATCTCGTTGCGCCTGTGCGGCCACCGGGCCCCCTTCTGACGTGCTGGGCAGCCGTCAACCTTAAGCGAAGGGGGCCGGTGAAGCTACGCGTCGACCTCGACCAGACGCTGACCGTCGAAGGTCATGACCTCGAAGTGGTCGATCTCGTTCGGCTCCAGGGCGGCGCCGCCCTGGACGTACAGCGGTTTCTGGGCCTTCTCCTCGGTCGCGTCCGGGATGCCGTAGCCCCACTCGGGGACGGACCAGGAGGAGGCCGTCTGCCGCTCGCCGTTCTTGCCGACGGCGATCAGGGCGCACTTCTCGGGCCCTTTGACGTTCTTCAGCTCCAGGACCGTCTCGGTGCCCCACGCCTTCTTCTCCAGCGCCACGGTCGCGCTGACCTCGGTGCCGGGGTCGGTCGCGGTGACCCGGTCGGTCATCTCGGCGAAGGCGGACTCGGCGGGGCTGACCTGACCGGCCTCCGTCTTCCGGCCGCCGCCGCCCGGGTCGTCGCCCCCGCTGGTGGTCGCCACGGCGGCGAACGGACCGGCGACGATGAGCGCGGCGGCGGTGGACACCAGGTAGAGGTTGCGGCGCTTCTTTCGGGCGCGCCGCTCGGCGACCTCGTCGACCAGCTTCTCCGCGAGCCGCGGGGCGGGCCGGGCGGAGAGCGACTCGCCGATCGCGGGCGTGCCCGCGCCCGGCAGGTCGGCGAGGGCCGCCATCATCGGCTCCATGCCGGCCAGTTCGTCCAGTTGCTGGGCGCACCACTCGCAGGTGGCGAGGTGTGCCTCGAAAGCGGTTGCTTCGGCATCGTCGAGAATCCCGAGGGCGTAGGCGCCCACGGTCTCGTGCTCGTTCGGCACCGAGGATCCCTGCATGGGGCCAGCCATACCCGGACCTCCCGTTCCGAATCCCCCGCGAACACCGTTCGTCACGCCGTCACCCCCCGCTCCTCCAGTGCCAGCTTCATCGACCGCAGGGCGTAGAACACCCGTGAGCGGACTGTTCCGCTGGGGATGCCCAGCGTCTGGGCGGCCTCATTGACGGTACGCCCTTTGAAGTACGTCTCGACGAGCACTTCCCGGTGGGCCGGGGTCAGGTCGTCGAGCGCGTCCGACAGCGTCATCAGCCACAGCGCCTTGTCGATCTCGTCCTCCGCGGGGATGACCTCCAGCGGCGACGGATCGACCTCCTGCGGCCGGGCCTGCCGGCTGCGATGGCCGTCGATGACGATGCGCCGGGCGACCGTCACCAGCCAGGGGCGTACCGATCCGGTCGCCCGATTGAGCGTACCGGCGTTCTTCCAGGCCCGGATGAGCGTCTCCTGCACCACGTCCTCGGCGCGCTGCCGGTCCCCCGCGACCAGCCGCAGCACGTACGCCAGCAGGGGGCCGGCGTGCTCCCGGTAGAGGGCGCGCATCAACTCCTCGTCCGGCTCCGAGGGTTGGCTGGACATGCGATGTCGGGCCCTCGTACCGCGTTCCTTGGCCACGACGGGATCCTTGCGCACGCCCACCTCCGGTGTCCGGGGGTTCCCCCGAGTCGGTCGCTCGTCCATTCGGTACGGACGGGGAAGGCGGGGTGTTCAAAGGTCGCGGACAGATTTCCTGGAGCACCTGTGAATTCCTGCGGCGCGCGGGAACCCAGGTCATCGTTCAGGCGCGGGCGAGGGCCGCGGCGCGGCGTCGGTGGCGGGCGACGCGTTCGCGGTTGCCGCAGACCTCGCTGGAGCACCAGCGGCGCCGCCGGCCCCGGGAGGTGTCCAGGTAGACGATCGGGCAGCTGTCGCCCTCGCACCGGCGCAGGGCGCCCCGGGCGACGGGGTCGGTGAGCAGTTCCACGGCGTCCCGGGCGAGGGCGGCCAGCAGGGCGGCGCACTCGGGCGGCCCGGCCAGCTCCCGGACCAGGGCGCCGTCCGGGGCGCGGACGGCACGGGGGGCGGGAGGCGCGGCGCGGGCGGTCGAGTTGAGGTGGGTGAGGGCGGTCGAGTCGAGGCGGTCGAGGGCCGCGAGGTCGCCGGGGCGGCCCGCCTCCGGTGCCCGTTCGCCCGCCGCGTCCCGCAGCGCCTCCTCGACCAGCCGCTCGGTGTCGTCGCGGAGTTCGCGGAAGGCCGGGGGCCAGGAGTGGTCGGCGTGGTCCAGGGGGGTGCCCGGCGGGACCAGTCCCGAGCCGGTGATCCAGGCCCGGAGCACCTCGACGGAGTCGAGCCGTTCCTCGGGATGGTCGGTGGCGAGGAGATCCAGGCAGATCCGCCCGGCGTCGAACCGCAGTTCCAAGGGGACCGTGACCGTGCCCAGTGCCATGTGCCTGTCACCGCCTAGGGTCTCGGCGTACCGTCCCTCCCACAGTGCCTGCCCGAACCCCGGCCCGGAACCCCTCGTACCGCTGGATACGGCTTGTCAGTCGTCGCCGTACTTGGTCTCGGCCACCGGGTCCAGGGCGAGCCGGTAGCCGCGCTTGACGACCGTCTGGATCAGCTTCGGCGTGCCGAGGGCGGTGCGCAGCCGGGCCATGGCCGTCTCCACGGCGTGCTCGTCGCGTCCGGCGCCGGGCAGGGCGCGCAGCAGCTCCGCGCGGGGCACGACCCAGCCGGGCCGCTTGGCCAGGGTCCGCAGCAGGGACATCCCGGCGGGCGGTACGGGTTTCAGCGCGCCGTCCACCAGTACGGCGTGCCCGCGGATCTCCATCCGGTGCCCGGCGACCGGCAGGGCCCGTGCCCGTGCGGGCAGTTCCCGGCAGAGCAGTTGCACGAGGGGTCCGAGCCGGAACCGCTCCGGCTGCACGGTGTCGATGCCGCGGGCCTGGAGCGGCAGCGCGGTGACGGGGCCGACGCAGGCGGGCAGGACGTCGTGGCCGAAGGCGGTGAGCAGCTCGGGGAGGAGGCCGCGTTCGTCGGCGCGGGTGAGCAGGGAGGCGGCGGCGGGGGCGCTGGTGAAGGTGACGGCGTCCACGCCGCGGGAGACGGCGGCGTCCAGGAGCCGGTCGACGGGGGAGATGTCCTCCGGCGGCATCCACCGGTAGACGGGGACGCCGACGACCTCCGCGCCGCCGGCGCGCAGCGACTCCACGAAGCCCGGCAGCGGCTCGCCGTGCAGCTGTACGGCGATGCGCCGCCCCTCGACGCCCTCCTCCAGGAGGCGGTCGAGGACCTCGGCCATGGACTCCGACGACGGGGACCACTCCTCGGTGAGCCCCGCGGCGCGGACGGCGCCCTTGACCTTGGGCCCGCGGGCGAGCAGCTCCACCGTGCCCAGCCGGTCGAGGAGGGCCTCGCCGAGCCCCCAGCCCTCGGCGGCCTCGACCCATCCCCGGAACCCGATGGCGGTGGTGGCCACCACGACGTCGGGTGCCTGGTCGATGAGTTCCTTGGTCGCCGCGAGCAGTTCGCTGTCGTCGGCGAGCGGCACGATGCGGATCGCGGGGGCGTGCAGGACGGCCGCGCCGCGCCGGGCGAGGAGGGCCCCGAGTTCGTCGGCGCGGCGGGCGGCGGTGACGCCCACGGTGAAGCCGGCCAGGGGGCCGTGGTCGTCGGGTGATCGCTGCGTGTCGTCCATGGCCCTCGTCCCGTGCCGGTCAGTGCCGCTTGTTGCCGCTCGTTGCCGCTCATCGTGCCGAACGAGCCTGTCAACGGCGCGTGACAGGCTCGGTTCGGACGTATGTCACCGGTGTTACGTCACACCTTGGCGTAGCTGAGCTGCGCGTTCTCCTCGGTGGGCGTCGCCGTGGCCGGGGCCGCGACGGCCGGACGCCGAAGGTATACCGCCCACGTCATCACGAAGCACGCGGCGTAGAAGGCGAGGAAGGCGACGAAGGCGCCGGTGCCGGAGCCGTAGGAGAGGAAGGACTGGCGGAAGGCGAGGTTGATACCGACGCCGCCGAGGGCGCCGACGGCGCCGATGATGCCCATGGAGGCCCCGGACAGCCGCCGCCCGTGGGCGACCGCCGCCTCGCCTGTCAACCCCTTGGCCTCGGCCTTGGCCTGGAAGATGCCCGGGATCATCTTGAACGTCGACCCGTTGCCGAGCCCGCTGAGGACGAACAGGAAGACGAAGGCGGTGACGAACAGCCCGAGCGACTCCCGCATGCTCGCGACGATCAGTACGGCGGTGGCGGCGCCCATCGCGACGTAGTTCCACAGCGTGATCCTCGCGCCGCCGTAGGTGTCGGCGAGCTTGCCGCCGACGGGCCGGATGAGGGAGCCGAGCAGCGGGCCGATGAAGGTGAGGTACGCGGCCTGGAGCGGCGTCCGCCCGAACCCGCTCTGCAGCACCTGCCCGAAGGCGAACGAGTACCCGATGAACGACCCGAACGTCCCCACGTACAGGAACGACATGATCCAGGTGTGACCGTCGCGGGCGGCGTCCTTGGCTGCGCCGGTGTCGTTCTTCACGGACGCGATGTTGTCCATGTAGAGCGCGGAGAGGACGGCGGCGACGACGATCAGCGGGATGTAGATCCCGAGCAGCACCCGCGGCCCGCCACTGGCCCCGATGATGGCGAGCGCGGCGAGCTGGATCACCGGCACGCCGATGTTGCCGCCGCCGGCGTTCATGCCGAGCGCCCAGCCCTTCCTGCGGAGCGGGAAGAAGGCGTTGATGTTGGTCATGGAGGAGGCGAAGTTGCCGCCGCCGATGCCGGCCAGCAGCCCGACCAGGAGGAAGGTGGAGAAGGACGTACCCGGCTCCATCACCACGAAGGCGGCGACGGTCGGCACGAGCAGCAGACTGGCCGACACGATCGTCCAGTTCCGCCCGCCGAAGACGGCGACGGCGAAGGTGTACGGCACCCGGGCGACGGCTCCGACGAGGGTGACGACGGACGTCAGCAGGAACTTGTCGGCGGGGGTGAGCCCGTACTCCGGGCCCATGAAGAGCACGAGCACGGACCACAGGGTCCAGACCGAGAACCCGATGTGCTCGGAGAGGACGGAGAAGAACAGGTTCCGGTTGGCGGTCCGCTCCCCCTTCTCCTTCCAGAAGGTCTCGTCCTCGGGGTCCCAGTGCTCGATCCAGCGACCTGCTGCCATGACGCCTCCACGCTCCTCCGTGCCTCGGAATTCCGAAGGTAGGGAGGGTGCGTTTCGGGGTTGTGGCTGTGGGTGACCGGTAAGGAACGTTGCTCTCACCCCGCCGGGCGGCGGGGTGAGAGGTCGTGGATCAGCGCCGGGTCAGGCGTGCCGGGCTCCGCTCCCGGAGCGGCGGCCGGTCTTCCTCACCCCGTTCGGCCACAGCCGCGGCTTCCGCTTGGCCGCGAGGTCCTCGACCCAGCCGGCGGCGGCGACCATCAGTCCGATCAGGGGCCAGACCAGGACGAACATCCAGATCATGTACGTGGAGTCCAGGGCGCTCATCGCGCGCTCGCTCTGCATGAACGGCAGCTCGTAGGCGCGGTCGATGATCGGGACGGTCGCCATGATGAGCAGGTTGTGCCAGAGGTAGATGGTGACGGCCCGGTTGTTGGAGAGCGTCACCAGCTTGTCCCACTTCTTCAGGGCGCCGGGGAGTTCCTGCCAGGACGGCGAGTACTGGAGCAGGATCACGACGAAGCCGAAGGACCAGGTGGCCTGGGCCAGCGGGATGTCGTTGAGGTCCCAGCCGTCGGGGCCGAGGTGGTTCGAGGCCCACCACAGTCCGAAGGCCATGATCAGCGCGGAGCAGGAGACGGAGATGTACCGCGGTATCCGCTTGAGCAGACCCTCGTGGTGGGCGAAGCCGAGCACCCAGCAGCCGCCGTAGACGGCGAAGTCGGAGACCGCGTTGCCGGTCTCGCCCGGGATGGTGACCAGGCCCGTGCCGACGATCGCGGTCAGGCCCAGCGGGGCGAGCAGCGTCGGCCAGGGCGCCCGGCGGAACAGCCACAGCAGCAGCGGTGAGGCGAGCACGAACCACAGGTAGGCCCGGAGATACCAGAGCACGCCCGCGGCCTGCACCGCCCAGGTGTCCTCCAGCAGGCCGGACTTGGAACCGACGTGCCAGGGGAAGGGCGGGGCGCCGATCGGGACGATGTAGTTGAACAGCTCGATCACGCCCCAGGTGCCGCCGTGATCGGGGTCGTCCAGGGGATTCCAGCCACCGGCGAACATCATCGCCAGCACCACGACGCCGAACAGCCACATCGGGGGCAGCAGACGGCGGACCCGGCCGCGGATCACGCTCAGCGCGGGCCGCTTGAGCGAACGCGCCATCAGCGACCCCGCCAGCGCGAACATCACGCCCATCGACGGGAAGAGCACGGTGAGCCAGGCCCAGCCGAACAGGTGGTAGACGACCACGCGGACCAGGGCGAGCGAGCGCAGCAGGTCCAGGTAGCGGTCGCGGCCCGGCTTGGCCGGTGCGGCGGGTGCCGTGGGCGCGGCGGTAGCGGGTGCGGTGGCCGTGGCCGCTTCCGGTGGCTCCTGCGCGCGCTGCTGGGGGAAGCCGTCCGCGGAGTACGAGGGGTACGAGGGGGCCGGCTCGGGGCCGGTGCCCGTTCCGGCCGGGTATCCGTGGGTCATGCCACGGGCCTCCGATCATCGCTGGCACGCGTGCGCCGGTTCTGCGCGGGGATACCGCCCGGCGCCTCGACCACGCCGGTCCGCCGCAGCTTCTGCCAGCGCAGGCGGCCGCCGGTCAGGGCTGTGATCCAGGACTGGAGCAGCACGACGTACATGAGCTGGCGGTAGAGGATCTGCTGCAGGGGCAGCGAGATCAGGTGGGTCATGCGTTCGCGGTCCAGACGGAAGGCGTACGCCGCGCAGACCGCCTGGAGCGCCAGGACGCCCAGCCACGCGCCGATCGTCTTCTCGGTCGGGCCGAAGATGATCCCGTAGAGGAGGAAGATGTCGATCAGGGGGGCCAGCAGCGGGGCCACCACCATGAACAGGGAGACGAAGGGCAGGCCCACGCGGCCGAAGCGGCCCGACGGGCCCTTGTCGATCACCGCGCGGCGGTGCTTCCAGATGGCCTGCATGGTGCCGTAGGACCAGCGGTAGCGCTGCGACCAGAGCTGCTGCACCGTCTCCGGCGCCTCGGTCCAGGCCCGCGCGTTCTCCGCGTAGACGACCTTCCAGCCGGCGCGGTGCAGCGCCATCGTCACGTCGGTGTCCTCGGCGAGCGTGTCGTCGCTCATGCCGCCGATCGGCTCCAGGGCGGAGCGGCGGAACGCGCCGACCGCGCCGGGGATCGTCGGCATGCAGCCGAGCATGTCGTACATGCGCCGGTCGAGGTTGAAGCCCATCACGTACTCGATGTGCTGCCAGGCGCCGATGAGGCTGTCCCGGTTGCCGACCTTGGCGTTGCCGGCCACCGCGCCGACCTTCGGGTCGCCGAAGGGCTGGACGAGTTCGCGGACGGTGGCCGGTTCGAAGACGGTGTCGCCGTCCATCATCACGACGATGTCGTACCGGGCGTTGGCCAGGCCCCGGTTGAGGGCGGCGGGCTTGCCCGCGTTGAGCTGGCGGATCACCCGTACGCCCGGCAGGCCCATCGCCTCCACGATGCGCGCGGTGCCGTCCGTGGACCCGTCGTCGATGACGATGACCTCGATCGGATGGTCGCCCGCCATCAGGGAACGGACCGTGTTCTCGATGCACTTGGCCTCGTTGTACGCCGGGACCAGCACCGACACCGGTTCGGTGACCGGCGGCCCCCAGCTGAACCGTTTCCGGCGCACCTTGCGGGCGTGCACGAACGACAGCAGCAGCATCAGCCCGAACCGGCCGATGACCAGCGTGCCGATGACCGCAAGCCCGACGACCAGGGCGTCCGTGACCTTCTCGGACGCCTGGACGAGGAACACCCACGCCTTGGCCTTCCACAGGTCGGCGCCGGTGACCGACGAGTGCGCGCTCGGCATGTCGAGGGCCTCGGAGAGGTTGTCGAACTCGTAGCCCCGGTCCTGGAGGTCGGGCAGGAACCTGTCCAGTGCCCGCACGGTCTGGTGGCGGTCGCCGCCGGAGTCGTGCATCAGGACGATCGCGCCCTTGCCGCCGTGCGGGGTGGCCCGGCGGATGATCTCCTCGACGCCGGGCTTCTTCCAGTCCTCGCTGTCGGTGTTGTTGACGACGGTGAGGTAACCGCGCGAGCCGATGTACTCGGTGACCGGCCAGGACTTGTTGTCCATGGCGTCGGCGAACGAGGAGTACGGCGGGCGGAACAGCGAGGTGCGGATACCGGCCGCGCCGGTCAGGGCGAGCTGGTTCTGCGACAGCTCCCAGTCGATGCGGGTCTGCGACTGGTAGGAGAGGTCGGGGTGGTTGAAGGTGTGCAGCCCGATCTCGTGGCCCTCGTCGACCATGCGCTTGACCAGGTCCGGGTAGCGGGAGGCCATGGTGCCGGTGACGAAGAAGACGGCGTGCGCGTCGTGCTTCTTCAGCACGTCCAGGACCTTCGGCGTCCACGTCGGGTCGGGGCCGTCGTCGAAGGTGAGCACGAGGTGGTGGTCGGGCACGCTCATGCTCTCGGTGCGGCCGGCCCGCGTGTCGATGACCGGGCCGCCCTCCAGGATCTTCTGCGGCACCTTGTCGGTGGCGGCGGGCGGCTGGACGCGGAAGTCGGCGAGGATCTCGCTGTGCACGTAGCCGCGGAGCATGAGCATCGCCATCAGGGCGACGAGGACGAGCACCGGCAGCAGCAGGCGCAGAGGCAGACGGCGCCGCCGGGAGCCGCCACGGGCTCCGGGTGCGGCCCCGTGGCGGGAGGTGCGGGCGGCCATCAGAAGGTGTACTCCACGGACGATGAGTCGGGGACGTGCGCGAGGGCGCCGGGGGCGCCCGCCGCGAGGGGAGTCGAAGTGCCCGTGCCATGGGCGAGGTTGCCGGTTCCGCTGCCGGTGCCCGCGGTGTCGCCGCCGGTGGTCTCGGTCGGGTCGGGCGCGGTCTCGCCGTCCGTGGCGGTCGGGTCGGGCGAGTCGGGGTCCGGCTCCGTGGCCGTCGCGGTCGGGTCCGCCTCGGTCTCGCCGACGCCCTGTCCGGGCGTGGTCTGCGTGGCGGTCGGCTCGGTGGCGGGCGCGGTGTCGCGCTGCTCGGCGGTCGGGGAGGTGCCGGGCGCGGTGGCTCCCGCGTCGGGGAGCTGCTCCTCGGTGCCGGTGGCCGAGGGCGTGGTCTCGGGTGAGGCGCTGCCGGTGTCGGAGGGGCTCGCCGATCCGGAGGGCCCCGGGGTGGTGTCGACCTTGCCGGCCGGCCTGCCCTCCTCCTGGCCCGGCACGGGCAGCCAGGGGGCGTCGGAGCTGCCGGACAGCAGGGTGACGACCATGACGACGGCGTAGACGGCGCAGGCGAGGCCGACGGCTATGCCTATGCGCCGGTAGAGCCGGGAGCGGCGGCCGGACTCGTCGACGAAGACGGGCCGGTCGGCGGCGTCGGCGGCGCTCGTGCCCTCCTTGGCCCGGCGCAGCACCCCGTCGCCGAGCTGTACGGCGTCGAGCTGGACGGTCACCTCGTGCGGGTCGTGATCGGCCCCGCCACCGGTCCCGGGCTCCTGCCACGGGTCGCGGAGGACGGCGGTCCCGGGCGCGGAGGGGGCGGCGGGCACCGCGGGGGCCACGGATATCGGATCGGACACGGCCGCGGTCGCGTGGGGGGCCACGGATATCGGGTCGGACATGGCCGCGGTCGCGTGGGGGGCCACGGATATCGGATCGGATATGGCCGCGGTCGCGGAGGGGGCCACGGATATCGGGTCGGACACGGCCGCTATGCGGGAGGGCCCGGGGACGGCGCGGGAGCCGAACGCCGGGGTCGGTCCCGACGTTCCCGACGGTCCCGGCACGGTGGGCAGCACGCTCGTCGCGGCGGTGGCCGACTCGGAAGCGACCGACCCGGCAGCGGCGGGGAGTACGTCCGTGACGGCGGTGACCGGGTCGGGTGCCGGCGGCTCCGCCCCGGCGCCCGGTCCGGGAACCGCCGGCAGCACACTCGTCGCGGCCTCGGCGGCCTCTACGGCCCCGGCGGTCCGCGCCGCCCCCGGCACCGTGGGCAGCACACTCGTCGCCTCGGCGTCGGAACCGAACGCGTTGGAACCGAACGCGTCGGAGCCGGGCCCGCCGGACCCCGTCCGCGCTCCCGCGACCCCCGCCGTGGCCTCGGACGGTCTGCCGAACCACGAGATCTCGCTGCCGGTGGCCTCGGGTATCTCACGCGTCGCCGACGCGGCCTCGGGCCAGTCCGGTTGAGCTTCTTTCTGCCAGTTGTCCACGCGCCTGCACTTCCCCCACGAGCCGGTACCGGGTGCGCTTCGAGACCGAGCACCCGTCGAGCGAACTTGGCCCCCACCAGGTTCGAGCGCCCCCATTACCACACAGTGCTCAGGTCACGAATGTAGCGCACACGGAGGCGGCGTGTCGGCCGGGTGCCGATTGTTAAGACGCCATCACCTTTTGGTCACCGGCCGGAATCCATCCCCCGGCGGGCCGCCGCAGCCACCCCTCCGCCTCGGCGAGCAGGCCCGCCGCCCGCCGCAGGGCCTCCAGCGCAGGGTGCACCAGCCCTTTCCGCCACACCAGGGAGACCGGCGACAGCGGCACCGGATCGACCAGGGGGCGCACCACCGTCGCGGGCATGGCCGGAAACTCCGTCACGGCGAGCACCGGGTGCCGCGTCTTGGCCATCAGCCGCTCGAACTCCTCCTCCCCCACCGCCAGCGGGGCGGGCGGCGCGGTCACGATGCCGCGCCCCTCGAAGAGCAGCCGGGCGAGGTCCGTCCACTCCGGGGTACGGGGGTTGCCGGCCCCCGCGTACACGGTCTCGCCTGCGAGCGCGGCCAGCGGCACCTCGGGCAGCGCCGCCAGCGGGTGCTCCTCGGGCAGGACCAGTGCCATGGGCTCGTAGCGGACGGGCTGCTGCTCCAGGCCCGCGCGCAGGGCCGGTGCCAGTCCGGCGTACCGTCCGAACGACGCGTCGAGGCGGCCCGCGAGCACCTCCGACGCCGCCCAGGTCAGGCCGGACTCGTAACGGGCCATCAGCTCCAGCTCCGGGGCGAGCGCACGGGCCCGGTGCAGGACCCGGCGGCCGGTCGCGAGGCCGGGCGAGTTGAGGTCGACGAGCAGGGGGCGGGCCTGCCCGAAGGCGGCGAGCAGGTCGTCCTGCGCCTGGAGGACGCGGCGCGCGTACGGCAGCAGCCGCTCGCCGTCGGCGGTCAGCGTCACCTGCCGGGTGGAGCGGACGAACAGCTCGGCGCCCAGTTCGCGTTCGAGGCGCCGTACGTCCCGGCTGAGCGCCTGCTGGGCGAGGTACAGCCGGTTCGCGGCACGCGTGAAGTGCAACTCCTCGGCGACGGCGACGAAACCGCGCAGGAGGCGGGGGTCGAGGTGGCTCGGGGCGGGCATCCGGCGAATCTACAGCGCGGACCGACGACAGCTGATTGACAACGCCGGTGCGTGAATGCGGGCCGAGCAGGTGTTGGACCCCGCGGCGGGCCGGGCGCGACGGTGATCCCATGCCGCGTCACACGCCCTCTTCCTCCTCGTCCCCGTCCCGCGCGTCCGCCGCCCGTCCCGTCCTCATGACCGTCACCGGCGACAGCATCGTCGCCGCCGATCTGGGCCCCCGGGGCCGGGACCGCCCGCCGGGCCCGTACCGGCGCCTGCTCTCCGTACCCGGCGCGCGGGCGTTCACCGCCGGGAACCTCGTCGCCCGGCTCCCGCAGGGCATGTTCAGTGTCAGCGCGGTGGTGATGATCGCCGGAACCCGTGGCTCGTACGCCCTGGCCGGTGCCGTCGTCGCCACCGGTCTCGCCGCGACGGCGGTGGTCGCCCCGCTCACGGCGCGGCTCGTCGACCGCCACGGACAGGCCCGGGTCGCGGTGCCCGCCACGGTGATCGCCGTCCTCGGCTCCCTCGCCCTGCTGCTGTGCGTGCGGCAGGGGGCACCGGACTGGACGCTGTTCGCCGCGTACGCCGCCACCGCCACGACCCCGAACACCGGCGGCATGGCCCGCGCCCGCTGGAACCACCTGCTGCGCGGCGACCCCGCCGCCCTGCACACGGCCAACTCCTTCGAGCAGGCCGCCGACGAGCTGTGCTACATGCTCGGCCCGGTGGTGGCGGCCTTCCTGTGCGGGACGTTCTTCCCGGAGGCCGGCACGCTCGTCGCCGCGACGCTGCTGATGAGCGGGATGCTGCTGTTCACCGCCCAGCGTTCCACCGAGCCGCCGGCGCTGCCGCGCTCGTCCGCGAAGGCACCGCTGCGCGCGCCGGGCGTACCGCCGCTGCTGGTGGTGTGCCTGGCGACGGGCGCGGTCTTCGGGTCGCTGGAGGTGGTCACGATCGCGTTCGCGGACGAGCGGGGCCACCGCGCGGCGGCCGGTGCGGTACTGGCGCTCCAGGCGGCCGGTTCGTGCGCGGCCGGGCTGCTCTTCGGCACGCTGAGGCCGGCGGTGCCCGCCCGCGTCCTGCTGCCGTGGTGCGTGGCGGCGATGACGGCGCTGATGACGCTGCCGCTGTTCGCGGCGGCCGGTACCGGATCGCTGCCGCTGCTGGCGGGCACACTGCTGCTCGCCGGGATGGCGACCGCCCCGACGATGGTCACGACGATGACGCTGGTCCAGCAGCGCACGCCCGAGGGCCGCCTCAACGAGGGCATGACCCTGGCGGTGACCGGCCTGCTCGGCGGCATCGCCTGCGGCAGCGCGGCCGGCGGCTGGACGGTGGAGCACGTCTCCCCCGCGGCCGGCTACGGCGTCCCGGTCACGGCCGCCGCGGTGGCCCTGCTCCTCGCGCTGGTCACCCGTACCGCCGCGGGCGCCGGCTCCCGTCGGCACCGCCCGCCCCATTGACGGCCCCGCTCCCCGCGCCTACCTTCCTGCGTCGAAGCGCTTCGACGCACCACGACGCGCTACGACGCTCTTGGGAAAAGCGGCGGCGGCGCCGCGCGAGGTGAGGAGAGCCGACCATGCCGACACCGCGCTGATGGCCACGATCACCGACGTGGCCCGTCGTGCCGGGGTCTCCCCGAGCACCGTGTCGTACGCCCTGAGCGGCAAACGCCCGATCTCCGCGGGGACCCGGCGGCGGGTCGAGGAGGCCGTGCGGGAGCTGGGGTACCGGCCGTACGCCGGAGGCCCGTCCCGGGTGCTGGGCCTGCTGCTGCCGCCGCGCGAGGGCATGCGGGCGCCGGCCGCGCTGGAGTGCGCCGCGTCGGTCGTGACCACCGCCCGTGCGCACGGCCACGACGTGCTGCTGCTCACCGGGGAGGACGGCGGGCGGGCCCCGCACCCGTTGCCCGAGGCGCTGATCGTGATGGCGGCGGAGCCGCGCGGCCCGCTTCCGCCGCCGCTGCGCGGCAGGCCCGCCGTGCTGATCGGAGTACCCGCCGAGCCGCGCGGGGCGGCCTGCGTCGACCTCGACTTCCTGGCGGCCGGTGAGCGGTGTGCCGAACTGCTGGCGCGGCTCGGGCACCGGACGGTGGCGCTGGTCGGGGCGGAACCGGAGGCGTACGTCCGGCGGACCACGTCCGCGCACCGGGTGGTGCGCGGGTTCACCGCGGCCGCCGGGCGGGCGGGGCTGGTCCACTCCGTGCACCCGGGCGCCCGCGATCCGCGCGCCGCGCGGGAGACCGCCGAGCGGCTGCTGCGTCTGCGCCCGGTGCCGACCGGCGTGGTCGTGCACAACGAGCCGCTGCTGGGGCCGCTGGTCGACGCCTTCACCGCGCTCGGACTGCGGGTGCCCGGCGATCTCTCCGTGACCGCGATCTGCCGGGACGGGGCGGCCCTGGCGGCGCGCGTCCCGGTCTCCTCGGTGCCGGTGCCGTCCGCCGCGCTGGGCGCGCGCGCCGTGGAGCTGGCGGTGCGGTCCCTGGCCGGCGCCACCGTGCCGAGCACGACGCTGCTCCCGGCCCGTCTGACGGAACGGGCGAGCACGGCCGCACCGGCGTGAGGACCCGATGACGTACGCACGGACATGACGAAGGCCCCGCCGCTCTCGCGACGGGGCCTGACGCCCACATGGGAATTGTGGAGATGGCGGGAATCGAACCCGCGTCCAACGGTGCGGAACCAGGGCTTCTCCGTGCGCAGTTCGCTGTGATTTTCTCGGCCCCGGCGATCACGCGAACAAGTCGCCGACGGGCCCAGTCACTGTTTGGTTTCCCTCTTCACCCCGTGACCGGGATCAAGGTTTAGTCCCCTAGCTGATGCCAGGATCCGGGTCGGGAACAGCCCCGGGCTGACACTCCCTGTATAGGAGGCTCGCGATCGCTACCTGAGATCAGGCAGCGAGGGCGAAGGCCTGCTGGGAGGAATCGCGCTTGGTGTTGGCGATTATTTTTTTCGGCCTGTGGTTTACGAGATCATGGCCGCTTCCTCGACACGCTTCCCCTGCCTCGACAGCCGCTGTCGAAACCGATCATCCCCATGTTGTGTTTTCAAAAGGCCGCGCCCGCTGTGGGACGCGAGTGCCATCGTACGTGACCAACGCACGACCGTGCCAGCCTATTCCCCGCGCTCCGGCGGGGTCAGCCGCGCTCGCGCCGCTTGATCGCCGAGATGGTCCGCTCCGCCTCGCGCTTGTCCTGCTTCTCGCGGAGCGTCTGCCGCTTGTCGAACTCCTTCTTGCCGCGCGCGAGCGCGATCTCCGCCTTGGCGCGGCCGTCCTTGAAGTACAGGGCGAGCGGCACGATGGTGTGGCCGGTCTCCTGCGACTTCGCCTCCAGCTTGTCGATCTCCTCGCGGTGCAGGAGCAGCTTGCGCTTGCGGCGCGCGGAGTGGTTGGTCCAGCTGCCCTGGTGGTACTCCGGGATGTGGGCGTTGTGCAGCCACGCCTCGCCGCCGTCGATCTGGACGAAGCCGTCGGCCAGCGAGGTCCGTCCCTCGCGCAGCGACTTGACCTCGGTGCCGGTGAGCACGAGACCGGCCTCGTAGGTGTCGATGATCGCGTAGTCGTGCCGGGCCTTCTTGTTCTGGGCGACGATGCGGCGCTTGCCGCCCTTCTCGCCGTCCCGGCCCTTGACGGACCCGCCGCCCTGCTTGGGCTGGGACTCCTTGGGTACGTACATTCCCTTGCTCATAGTGCCGACCATTTTCGCACTACGGACGGGGTACGGAGAAGCCGATTACGCCCCGGGCGCGAAGATCACGGGTCCTGGGACGCGTCCTGGTCGCCGAGTCCCTCCAGCACCGACTCGGCGGCGTCCAGGGCCGTCGGCAGGGCCGGGTCGGTCTCCAGGTCCGGGGTGATGCCGGTGCCGTCGACGCCGCGCCCGGACGGGGTGCGGTAGTGGCCGACGGTCAGCTCCGCCACCGAGCCGCCGGGCAGCCGGCTGGGCATCTGGACGGAGCCCTTGCCGAAGGTGCGGGAACCCACGACGACCGCCCGGCCGCGGTCCTGGAGGGCGCCGGTGAGCAGTTCGGCCGCGCTCATCGTGCCGCCGTCCACGAGCGCGACCAGGGGTCTGCCGGAGTCGCCGCCGCCGCGCGCGTGCAGCGCCCGCTGGTCGCCGTCGACGTCGTACGTGGCGACGAGGCCGCCGTCGAGGAAGGCGGAGGCCGCGGTGACCGCCTCGGTGACCAGGCCGCCGGAGTTGCCGCGCAGGTCGAGGACGATGCCCCGGCCCGACGGGACCTCCCGGGCCGCGGCGCGGACCTGTTCGCCGACGCCCTTGGTGAAGGAGGTGATCCGGACGACGGCGGTGCCGCCCGGCAGGCGGCGCACGGTCACCGGCTGGGTGGAGAGACTGGCCCGCCGTACGGTCTCGCTCCACGCGCGCGTGCCGCGCTCCAGGCCGAGCCGGACGGTGGTGCCGGCGGGCGCGTCGGTGGCGTCGCCGCGCAGCAGGGAGACGACCTCGGTGACGGGCCGGCCGTCGACCTCCTCGCCGTCGACGCTGCGCAGCCGGTCGCCCGCGCGGATGCCGGCGTCCGCGGCGGGCGAGCCGGAGCGGACCTTCGACACCTCGATGGAGCCGTCGCGCTCCCGGCGCGCGGAGAGGCCGACGCCGGTGTAGCGGCCGTCGAGGGACTCCTCCAGCTCCTCGTACTCGCCCCGGGAGTAGACGGCGCCCCAGCGGTCGCCGCTGCGGCTGACGGCCCGTTCGGCGGCCTCCTCGGGGGACTTGCCGTCGGCCATGGCCTCGGCCGCCGCCCTGGCCACCTCGCGGGCCCCGCCGGCGGGGGCGGCCGAACGCGCCGCGTCCGGCGACGCGTTCCGGTCGGACTCCGGAAGCGTCCCGGTGGCCGCACCGGCCGCCAGGACTCCCGCGAACACCAAGGTCAGGGCGGCCCCGTGGCGAAGGCGGCGGGGCGGACAGAACAGGTCTCGGCCTGACATGCGGGTGAGTCTAGGACAACGCGAGAGGGCCGCACGGGCGCTTGCCCGTACGGCCCTCTTGGCGTGTGTCACACCTTCAGGTACTTGCGCAGCGCGAAGAACGCGGCCAACGCCGGCATCAGCACACTCGCCGCCAGGATCAGCGGCAGTTTGGTCAGGACGGCGTCCCAGCCCACGAAGTTGATGAGCTGCACCTTGTCGGCGAGCGCCATGCCGTGGTCGACCGTGAAGTACCGGCCGATGGTGAGGAACAGGCACGCCAGGGCACCGCCGATGAGGCCCGCGACGGCGGCCTCCATGATGAACGGCGCCTGGATGTAGAAGCCGGAGGCGCCGACCAGCCGCATGATGCCGGTCTCGCGGCGGCGGCTGAAGGCGGAGACGCGCACGGTGTTGACGATCAGCAGCAGGGCCACGATCAGCATCAGCAGCATGAGGGCGAGCGCCGCGCGGTTCATCAGGTTCAGCAGCTCGAAGAGGCTGTCCAGGATGCCCTTCTGGTCCTGCACGGACTGCACGCCGTCCCGCCCGTCGAAGGCGGTCGCGATGACCTGGTACTTCTCCGGGTCCTTCAGCTTGATGCGGTACGACTCCTGCATCTGGTCCGGCGTCAGGGAGCTGGCCAGCGGCGAGTCGCCGAACTGCTCCTTGTAGTGCTTGTACGCCTCGTCCTGCGACTCGTAGGTGACGTCCTGGACGACCGACATCTCGTCGAGGTCGGAGAGGATCTGCTTCTTCTGGTCCTCGGTCACCGCGCCCTTGGCGCAGTTGGGGTCGGACTCGGCGTCGCTCTTGTTGCAGAGGAAGACCGAGACGTTGACCTTGTCGTACCAGTAGCCCTTCATGTTGCTGACCTGGTCGCTCATCAGCAGCGAACCGCCGAAGAGGGCCAGGGAGAGGGCGACGGAGACGATGACCGCGAAGGTCATCGTGAGGTTGCGGCGGAGACCGACACCGATCTCCGAGAGGACGAACTGGGCGCGCATGGCGTCTGATCAAGCCTTTCCGTGGATACCGGGCGTGCGGCGGTCTCAGTGCTGGTAGCCGTAGACACCGCGCGCCTGGTCGCGGACGAGGCGCCCCTTCTCCAGCTCGATGACGCGCTTGCGCATCTGGTCCACGATGTTCTGGTCGTGCGTCGCCATGATCACGGTGGTGCCCGTCCGGTTGATGCGGTCGAGCAGCTTCATGATGCCGACGGAGGTCTGCGGGTCGAGGTTGCCGGTGGGCTCGTCCGCGATGAGCAGCTTCGGCCGGTTGACGAAGGCCCGCGCGATGGCGACGCGCTGCTGCTCACCGCCGGACAGCTCGCCCGGCATCCGGTCCTCCTTGCCGCCGAGCCCGACGAGGTCGAGCACCTGGGGCACGGACTTGCGGATCTCTCCACGGGACTTGCCGATGACCTCCTGGGCGAAGGCCACGTTCTCGGCGACCGTCTTGTTGGGCAGCAGGCGGAAGTCCTGGAAGACGGTGCCCAACTGGCGGCGCATGTGCGGCACCTTCCAGTTGGACAGGCGGGCCAGGTCCTTGCCCAGGACGTGCACCTGCCCGTGGCTCGCCCGCTCCTCGCGCAGCACCAGCCGCAGGAAGGTGGACTTACCGGAGCCGGAGGACCCCACCAGGAAGACGAACTCGCCCTTCTCGACCTCCAGGGAGACTTCCCTGAGGGCGGGCCGGTTCTGCTTGGGGTAGGCCTTGGAGACGTTGTCGAATCGGATCACGGATGCACCACGGGTAGCCGGGGGTAGATGAGCGTGACCATACGCGAAGTGGGTATGGGACCGCAGTCACCGGTCGGGGTTGCGTCATGGTTGCGGTTTATGTCCGGGCGCGGTCCGTACACCGTCCCCTCCGGGACCGGAAGCAGCGACGCGCGGAACCTGGCACAGTGGAAGGGGAACGTTCGCGGCGACGCGGGCGTTGAGAGCGTGGAAACCGGTGCAAGGAGGGCGAGCGCATGACGTACGACCGGTTGGTGTGCGCGAACTGCGCGGCGCCCGTGAGCGAGGGCCGGTGCCCGGTGTGCCGGGCCAACCGCGAGCGGCTGCAACAGGAGAGCTTCTTCTCGGGCCTCGGCGGCCTGAACCCGATGGCGCTGGTGGCGCTGCTCGCGGTGCTGGTGGCGGCGGTGGCCCTGCTGGCCCACCAGACCGCCTAGCGGCGCCCGCCGACCCGACGGGACGGCCGAGGGGCCCGGAGCGCCGTACGTACGCTCCGGGCCCCTCGGCCGTGAGATGTCGCGTACGGCGTCCCGTACGCGGCCGGTCACCGTCAGGCAGCGGCGCCCCGGCTGCCCATGAGACGCGGCAGCACGCGGAAGCCGACGCCGCCGGCGATCATCGTGGCGGCACCGATGATCAGGAAGGTGGTCTCCGCGGCACCGGTCTCGGCGAGCTCGTCGCCACTGCCCTGCGCGGTCTTGGCGGTCGTGTCGTCACCGGTGTCGGTGAGCGCGGAGGTGCCCGCCTCCTGGGCGGAGGCGCCACCGTCGGGGTTGGCGGCGTTGCCGCCGCCACCGTTGCCGCCGTTGTTGTTGCCGCCGCCGTTGCCGTTGCCGCCGCCGTTACCGGTGCCCTCGGTGGGGTCGGTGGTGCCGGGGTCCTCGGTCGGGTCGGTGGTGCCCGGGTCGGTCGGGTCCGTGGTACCCGGGTCCGTCGGGTCGGTGGTGCCCGGGTCCGTCGGGTCGGTCGGGATCGTGGGCTCGTCCGTCGGGTCCGTCGGGTCCGTGGTCGGGTCCGTCGGGATCTCGGTCGACGGGTCCGTCGGCTCGTCCCCGGTGACGCCGACGCCGACGCTGACGCCGAAATCGAGGGCCGAGGCGGCACCGGCGGCGGAGAGCGAGGCGCCGGCCGCGATCACAGCACCTGCCGCTATCCGTGCGACACGGATCCGCGTCTTCTTGGTCATATGGTTGCTACCCCCAGTAGCTGAATCGTCAGAGTGGCGGCGTTTCGGGGCCGTGATCGACGGGGGTAGCCGCACTGTGAAGCCCCCCGGTTCACATGCGCCCCAGAAACACGCATGCCGCGCATCACCATTCCCATTTTCAAAGGGAACGTCAAGGTCATTGCGTACGCGATGTCCGCTTACGGGGTGTATGCCGGGCACAATTACTGTGAGCGTAATGTAAAGGCAACCGCCACCCCTCGGGGCGGCGGTTGCCTTGTCGACAAAGCGGCGTGAACGCCGCGCCGTTACTTCTCCTGCTGCTTGCGCCAGCGGATCCCGGCCTCCAGGAAGCCGTCGATCTCGCCGTTGAAGACGGCCTCGGGGTTGCCCACCTCGAACTCGGTGCGCAGATCCTTGACCATCTGGTAGGGGTGCAGCACGTACGAACGCATCTGGTTGCCCCAGGAGTTGCCGCCGTCGCCCTTGAGGGCGTCCATCTTGGCCTGCTCCTCCTGGCGGCGCCGCTCCAGGAGCTTGGCCTGGAGGACGTTCATCGCGGTCGCCTTGTTCTGGATCTGCGAGCGCTCGTTCTGACAGGAGACGACGATGCCGGTGGGGAGGTGGGTCAGGCGCACCGCGGAGTCCGTGGTGTTCACGCCCTGGCCGCCGGGGCCGGAGGAGCGGTAGACGTCCACCCGCAGCTCGGACTCGTCGATCTCGATGTGGTCGGTCTGCTCGACCACGGGGAGGATCTCGACGCCCGCGAAGGAGGTCTGGCGACGGCCCTGGTTGTCGAAGGGCGAGATGCGCACCAGGCGGTGCGTGCCCTGCTCGACGGAGAGGTTGCCGTAGGCGTAGGGCACCTGCACGGCGAAGGTGGTCGACTTGATGCCGGCCTCCTCCGCGTAGGAGGTCTCGTAGATCTCCGTCTTGTAGCCGTGCTGCTCGGCCCAGCGCAGGTACATCCGCTGGAGCTTCTCGGCGAAGTCGGCGGCGTCGACGCCGCCCGCCTCGGCACGGATGTTGACCAGCGCCTCACGGGCGTCGTAGTCGCCCGAGAGGAGGGTGCGGACCTCCATCTCGTCCAGCGCCTTCCTGACGGAGGCCAGCTCGGACTCGGCCTCGGCACGGGTGTCCGGGTCGTCCTCCTCCTCGGCCATCTCGAACAGCACGCCGAGATCGTCCAGCCGGCCGCGCAGGTTCTCCGCCTTGCGCACCTCGGCCTGGAGGTGGGACAGCTTGCTGGTGATCTTCTGCGCTTCGTCCGGGTTGTCCCACAGGGACGGCGCGGCCGCCTGCTCCTCGAGCACGGCGATGTCTGCCCTCAACTTGTCGAGGTCCAGAACGGCCTCGATCGACTCCATGGTCGAGGAGAGGGACTTGAGCTCTTCGGATACGTCGACGACTGCCACGCCTCCAGCGTAACGGCTCCGCCAAGCGGTCCACGCCGGGCCGGGCCCGGCGCGGGGTGGGCGGCCTCACGGCCGGGCGGGCGCGGTGTTCCGTGTGTCCCGCGGGCCCGCGTCGGAATCGTCACCGGACGTGGCCAGCCAGGTACCGACGCCGACCGCGGCCAGCAGCACCGCGGTGCCCGCGCCGAGCGCGACGCGGCGGCGCCTGGCGACGGCCCTGTTGCGGGCCGATCCGGGCCGGGGGGTGCCCGCCGCGCGCGGGGCGCGGGCGGTGCCGTGGGCGGGTCCGGCCAGCTCGTCGGGGGCGGGGACGCGCATCGAGGTGTGGGTGTCCCGGTTGGAGCCGGCCGGCTTGGCGCCGGGCACCAGCGGGACCGCGCCCCGGCGCCGGATCTCGTCGGCGGCGCGGGCGGGGCCGTCGGACGGCTCGTGGCCGGGGTCGGCCGCGCCCTCGGGGTCCTCGGGCTGGTCGCCGCCGGACTCGTCCACGTCCAGCGGCGGCATGCCGGCCACCAGGGGCAGCAGCTCACGCAGCCGGCCGCCCAGCTCGGAGGCGCGCAGCCGGGAGGCCGGGGCCTTGGCCAGGCACTGCACGAGGAGCTGCCACAGCTCGTCGGGGATGCCGGGCAGCGGGACGACGGTCTCCGTGACGTGGCGGCGCAGCACGGCGCCGGGGTGACCGCCGCCGAACGGCGTGAAGCCGGCCAGCAGCTCGTACAGGACGGTGGCCAGGGCGTAGATGTCCACGGAGGCGCGCGGCGGCAGCCCCTCGACGATCTCCGGGGCGAGGTAGTCGGGGGTACCGATGATCTTCGTGGCGCGGGTGCGGCGCGGGGTGTCGATGAGTTTGGCCACACCGAAGTCCGTCAGCAGCGCCCGGTGCGAGCCGCCGGGGCCGAGCGCGCCCTCCATGTCCAGCAGTATGTTCTCCGGCTTGACGTCGCGGTGGACGACGCCGGCGGCGTGCGCGGCGGCCAGTCCGTCGGCGATGTCGGCGACGATCGCGACGGCGGCCTCGGGCGGCAGGCGCCGCTCGCGGTCCAGCCGGGTGCGCAGGTCGGTGCCGCGGACCAGGTCCATGACGAGGGCCAGGTCGTTGCCGTCGACCACGAGGTCACGCACGGAGACGACGTTGGGGTGTTCGAGTCCGAGGAGGGCGGTGCGCTCCTGCACGAAGCGTCCGACCAGCTCCTGGTCGGACGCGAGGTCCTCGCGCAGCAGCTTGATCGCGACGGGGCCCTCGGGCCCCTCGCCCAGCCACACCGTGCCGGCGCTGCCCCGCCCGAGGATCTGATGGGCGGTGTACCGGCTGCCGATCTTCCGTGCCAAGACTGCTCCTACCGACGCGTGTTGCCGACAAAGCTACGCGCCGGAGGAGCCGGCCTTCACCACCGAGGCGGAAATCACCCGCGGGATGTCGACATATCTACGGACCCGCCGTTCCCGCGCGTCGCGCGGTGGTTCAGTTGGTGCCGCTGTCGCTGCCGCCGCCCAGGTCGGAGATCCATCGCGTGGCGTCGCCGACCCAGTCGCTGATCTGCTCCCAGTAGCCCTTGCCCGTGCCGATCCAGCCCTGGAGGGGGCTCAGCTCCCAGATCAGCCAGCCGGCCACGAACAGCACGACGATCGTCACCAGGCAGCCCTTGAGGCAGCCGAGGCCGGGGATGCGCATCGGGTTGGCGCTGCGCTGCCGCGGCGGGCGCGGCTCGCGCCGGGGCCGCTGCGGCTCGGGGGCGGGCGGCGGGGCGTACCGCTGCGGCTGGTGCTGCGGCTGCTGCTGCGGCTGGGGGGTGGCGTACCGCTGCTGCTGCTGTTGCTGCGGGTAGCCGTAGCCCTGCGGGGGCTGCTGAGGGCCGCGCGGCGCCTGGCGGGGCTGCTGCTGCGGACGGGAGACCTGGCGCTGCGGGCGGCGGCGCAGCGGGTCCTCGTTCGGGTCGAGGTACTGGACCTGCGTCTGCTCGTTGCGGTCGCGGGCGGCGCGCAGCTGGTTCTGCCAGGGGTGCGGGTCGTCCGGGTCGCCGCCCTGGCCACCGGGCTGCCCCGGCGGTACGGGGGGCATGACGGCGGTCGGGTCGGGCGCGCCGCCCTGGCCGCCGGTGTGCGGGAGCACGGTGGTGGGGTCGGCGGCACCGGTCGGGCCGCCGGTGTGCGGCAGGACGCTGGTGGCGGCGTTGGGGTCGTACGCGCCCGCCGGGTTCTGCTGGTTCTGCGCGTTGTGCGGCAGGACCTGGGTGGGGTCGGCGGCGCCGGGCGCGTCCGGTACGGGGGCCGGGGACGGGGCGGGCGCGAGCAGCGCGCCGACGCCCTCGGCGGCGCCGATCTGCGCGGAGTTCGCGTGCACGCCGATGCCCGCGGCGACGACGCGCAGGCCGCGCGCGAGGTTCTCGGCGCCGGGGCGTTCGTCGGGGTTCTTGCGCAGGCAGCGCTCGATGACCGTCCACAGCGGGTCGGGAACGGTGGAGGGGCGGCGCGGCTCGGCGCTCAGGTGCTGGTGGAGGACTTCCAGCGCGGAACCGCCGGAGAACGGCGGGCGGCCGGTGACCAGCTCGTAGAGGAGGATGCCCGCGCCGTAGACGTCGACGGCGGAGGTCTGCGGGCGGCCCTCGGCGGACTCCGGCGCGACGTACGCGGGCGTGCCGACGAACTCGTGGGTGCGGGTGAGGCCGGGCGAGTCGGCGAGGCGGGCGATGCCGAAGTCGGTCAGCATCGGGTGCATCTCGCCGCCGTCCTGCTTGAGCAGCACGTTGGCCGGCTTCAGGTCGCGGTGGACGACGCCGTCGGCGTGGCTCGCGGCGAGGGCGTCGGCGATCTGCGCGGTGAGCAGGGCCGCGGCGACGGGGCTGAACGGCCCGTTCTCCCGCAGGTAGCGGTGCAGGTCGGGGCCGTCGACGAGGTCCATGACCAGCGCCAGCAGGTCACCCTCGACGACCAGGTCGCGGACCCGGACGATGTTGGGGTGGGTGAGCCGGAGCAGGACGGAGCGCTCCCGCAGGAAGCGCATCACGACGTCGGCGTCGTTGGCGAGCTCCTCCTTGAGGACCTTGATCGCAACGGTCTCGCCGGGCTGTCCGGGCACGGCCGCCTCGGCGCCCGCGGTCTCCCGCTGGCGGGCGCGCCAGACGGTGCCCGTGGCGCCGCGTCCGAGCGGTTCCTCCAGGAGGTACTTGCTGCCTACCGGCCGCACGTCATGCGCTCCCTGTCGCTTGCTGGCTGTTCCGACCCACTGTAGTGCCGAGGAGTACGCCGCCGGGCTGTCGTTCGGCTGTGGTTCCGCCGTGCCCGGGACGTTCCGGTTCCGGAACATGTTCGAGGAAAAGACGCGGGGCCCGGCCCCTTGGTTGCCGGTCCCGGACGTGACCGATCTCAAGCAGCAATCAAACGATCATCTTGATGTCACTGGTCAGGCATTTTTGAGGGCAGAGCCGACCAATCAAGATCATTTGACAGCGGGCGGCAGGCGCGTTGTCAGTGGCAGGTGCGAGGATGCGTGCAGTACTGGCCGACGTGCTCGTGCGGCGGGTGGGGGAAGTCTGCGGTGGGGGACCGCGGGGCGGCTCCGTCCCACGCCCGCGCGGGCGCCCGCGCAGAAGGGACCGCTGACGGCTATGCAGATCCGGCTGACCGTCGTAGACCCGCTGGGCCCGTCCTCCCCTTCGGCACCGGGCGGCGCCGTGCGCTGCGACGTGCTGGTCACGGCACCCGCCGGCACCGCCCTCGCCACGGTGGCGCCGGCCCTGGCCTCGGCGGTCCCGGGCGGTGACGGCCCCGGCTCCGGTTCCGTGGTGCTGTACGCGGGTGAGCGGCGCCTCGACGCCCAGCGCTGCACGCTGGGCGAGCCGCCGCTGATCGACGGAGCGGTGCTGTTCCTGGGCGCCCCGGGCGATCCCGACCCGCATCCCGAGTCGTCCGACACCCCGACCCAGCTGCACGTCGTCGCGGGCCCCGACGCGGGCGGCGTCCACCTGCTGCACGGCGGCCAGGTCCACATCGGCCGCTCCGCCGACGCCGACGTCGCGCTCGACGACCCGGACGTCTCCCGGGTGCACTGCGCGGTGACCGTCGCGACCGACGGCCGGGTCGCGGTCGCCGACCTCGGCTCCACCAACGGCACGACGCTGGACGGCACGCGCGTGGGCGAGCGCGCGGTGCGGTTTCCGCCGGGGGCGCTGCTGCGGATCGGCGAGTCGGCCCTGCGTCTGGTCCCGGCCCGCACCGCGCCGACCCGGGTGGAGACCGCGCCCGACGGCGAAGGGCATGTGCGGGTGTCGTTGGGGGCGCCCGGGGCGGACGGTGCGGACGGTGCGGACGGTGTCCGTTCGGGTTCCGGTGGCGCGGGTGCGGGCGAGTCGCCCGCGTCTCCCGCGCACGCGCGCGGGGGTGACAGTGACACTCACGCGCGCGTGAGTGACCGTCACGGCGATCCGGTGCCGGCGGAGGGTCTCCGGCCCTCCGCCGGCACCCGGCGCCCGGCTTCCCGACGCCGGGTCTCCGAGGGACTGGTCCCGGGACAGACGTCCGGCCAGGTTTCCGGACAGGGTCCCGGGCAGGCGTCTGGCCATTGTCCCGGGCAGGTCCCTGGGCAGGGCGGCGCGCCGCGAATCGAGCGTCGTGACGGGGGTACGGCTGCGTATCCGGGTGGCGGGACGGGTTCGGGTTCCGGTCCGGGTGGTGGGGCGGGGGTCGGCCGGGGGGCCGGTGCGTCGGGTGAGCGGGCGGGCGGTAGGTGGTCTGCCGGGGCGGTTGGGTCGGCTGGGACGGCTGGGACGGCTCGGCCTGGTGGGACGGGTGGATCTGCCGGGGTGGATGGGCCTGCTGGGTCTGCCGGGACGGCGGGGTCCGGTGGGTCTGCCGGATCGGCCGGATCTTCTCGGGCCGCGGGGGCCGCGGGATCTGCGGGATCTGCGGGGTCCACAGGATCTGCGCGGTCCGCAGGGGCTGCGGGATTCGCGGCCCCGTCGGGAACCGGTGCGGGGACGGCGGGGGTTCCGGACGGTCCAGGTCCAAGTTCTGGTCCAGGTCCAGGTTCTGGTCCAGGTCCTGGTTCCGGTTCCCGTGGGCGGGCGACGGGTGCCTCGGGGTACGACGGCCGGGCGGCACGCGGGTCCGGCGCTCAGGAGCACGACACCTACGGGGCCGGCTTCCCGGACGGCCAGGGGTCCGGCGCTCGGGCAACCGGTTCTCCGGGCGACCCGCGTCACGGAGACCCCGGAGCGACGGGGTCTGCGGATCTACCGCACCACGAGAGTCGCGGGAGGCGCGAGAGCCGGGCGGCCGGCACCTCGCATCACGCCGCCCGTACGACGGACTTCCCGGGAGCCGCAGGGTCCGGCGCCCGTTCGACGGACTTCCCGGGAGCCACAGGGTTCGGCACCCACGCGGCCGGCACTCCGGGCAGCGTGAGCTACGACGCCGGAGCGCCGGGATCCGCGAACGCGCCGGGCCACGGGAACCCGGCCACCGGTTCGGACGGCCCGGCCTACGACGCCCGCACGACGAACGTCCCGGACACCCCGGGCCACAGTGGCCGGACGTCCGGGTCCCGGGGCACCCCGGATCATGACGCCCGTACGACGGCCGACTTCCCGGGCGCCCCGAGTCACAGCAGCCGGCCCTTCGAGCCCCAGGGCAACCCGCCTCGCGACGCCCGTACGACCGACCGTCCGGACGCCCCGGGCCACGCCAGCCGGACGTCCGGGCCCCGGGCGGCCACCCCGGATGGCGACGCCCGCGCGGTGACTTCACCGGGCATCCCGGACTCCGGCCTCCACGGCACGAGCAGCCGGGGCTCCGCCCGTGGCACAGGCGCCCCGGGTTCCGGCGGTCAGGCGGTTGCCCCGGGCGCCCGAACCCCGGGGCCCACCGGGCCGGACTCCGCCCACAGGGCGACCGGCGCCGCGGAAGGTCACGGCCCTGGCGTCGGCGGCCCCGGCTCCCACGACACCCACGCCGGACGGCCCCACACCGCGTTCGCCGGTGACGGCACCACCCCCACCGGTGACGGCGATACCCGCACGCCCGCACGCGAGGACGCCGCCCGTCGGGGCACCGCCCCGCATGGGCACCCCGGGCACCCCGAACCCGGGTACGGCATGCCCGGTGGGCGGAAAGGCACGCCGCTGCGCGGCACCGACGTACCGCAGGGCGTGCGGCGGCGCGGCGGGCTCTCCGCCTGGGCGCGGCGGCTGACCGGCGGGCGCGGCGAGCAGCCGGTACCGGCCGGTGACCCGTACGACGACGAACCGTCGGCCGCCGCGCCCGCGCCCGTGGAGGCCGGCCCCTCGCCCGCGCCGGAGACCTGGCCGGACCCCGCCTCGCTGCTGCTGACGGCGCTGGGTCCGGGCCCGCGGCTGTGGGAGCGCGGCCCCTGGCACCCGGAGGCGCTCACCGTGCGGCTCGGCACGGCGGACCGGATGGCGCCGGGCGGCGCGGCCCCGCTGCCCGCGGTCCCGGTGACCGCCGGGCTGCGCGAGGCCGGCGCGCTCGGACTGGCCGGCCCGCGCGAGCGGCTGTCCGGCCTCGCCCGCGCCGTGCTGGCCCAGCTCGCCGCCCTGCACTCCCCGGACACGCTGGAGATCGTGCTGATCAGCGCGGACCGCACGCGTCCGCTGCCGGAGCGCACCGCCGAGTGGTCCTGGCTCGGCTGGCTGCCGCACCTGCGGCCGGGCCACGGCCAGGACTGCCGGCTGCTGCTGGCCCACGACCGCGACCAGGCCGCGGCCCGCACCCAGGAGCTGGTGCGCCGGCTGGACGACCACCTGGCGGACGCCGGGACCGGGCGGCACCCCGCACCGGCCCCGTACCCGGCGGACACCTCCGCCCGACGCCCCTCCCCCTCCTGGGCCCGCACACCCGAAGCAGACGGACGGGACGGCGGGGACGGACGGGGCGCGCCGGGGCTCGACCCCGCCGGTCCCCTCACCGTCCTCGTCGTCGACGGCGACCTTCCCGGGGCCGACCTCCGCGCCGCCGTCACCCGCCTCGCGACGGACGGCCCGCGGGCCGGCGTGCACGTCGTGTGTCTCGCCGAGACACCCGCCGCCTCCCCCGCGTCACCGGTGACGGAGACCTACGAGGCGGCCTGCGCGGTGGCGCCGGTGTTCCGGCACTGCGGTGCCGTCGCGCTGCTCAGCGGGGACGTCGCCACGACGCTGCGACTGCTGCGGGTCGCGCCCGAGGGCGCCGCCCCCGCGGGCCCGGTCGGCCACGGCACCCTCGGCACGGTGGACGCGGTCTCGGCGCCGTGGGCCGAACGGTTCGCGCGGGCGCTCGCGCCGCTGCGGCCCGAGGGCACCGGCGAGCGGCACGCGCGCGTG
>NZ_JAVRHI010000449.1:0-9664 GCF_034105845.1 Streptomyces sp. CRN 30
CCCGGGGGGCCGTCCGTACGGACGGCCCCCCGGGCGCCCTGCACTCTGCTGTCGTCCCCCGTCAGGCGTCTTCCGCCCGGAGCGCATGCAGGTGCGGCAGGTTGACCACGACCGCCTCCTGCGTGCTGCGGGCGATGACGACCACGGCCTCCTCCTCGGGGTCCGGGTTCTCCTCGCGGTGCGGGACGAACGGCGGTACGAAGATGTAGTCGCCGGGGGAGGTGCGCAGCCGTACCTCCTCGGGCTCCTCGCCCGAGCCGTCGAGGAAGACGAACTCCGGATGCCCGCTGACGATGTAGATGGCGGTCTCGGACGCACCGTGGTGGTGGTCGGAGGAGGAGGTGGAGGGCGCCACATGGGTCTGGCCCATCCACAGCTTCTCGGAGCCGACGGCCCTGCCGCTGACGGCGGCGAACCTGCGCATGCCCCCGGTCTGGGCCGTGTCGCCGTCCAGGGAATCGGCGCGGATGTGGTGCAGGCGGGTGCGCAGGGGGGCCGCCGGGCGGTCCGGGGTGTCGTGGAGGTGGGGGTGGAAGCCCTCACCGGGGGTCGTCAACGGCTGGCTCATGGCGGGGACGCTAGGACGGTCCCGAAAAGGATGTCAAGAGGTGTCCTTTGTCGTTCACCTGCGGAAACGTTCCCGCAATGTCTCCGTGGCGAAGGGGGGCGGAAGAAGCGGAGCCCCTGGTCGCGGACGGCCCGTCGGGCATGATGGGCGCATGCATATCTCCGCGAAGGCGGACTACGCCGCACGGGCCCTCCTGGAGCTCGCCCGTGAACCCGCCCGCCCGCTCTCCTGTGAGGCCATCGCCTCCTCGCAGGAGATCCCGTTCCGGTTCCTGAAATCCGTGGTGGGCGAATTGCGGAAGGCCGGTCTGGTGCGCAGTCAGCGCGGCTGCGAGGGCGGCTACTGGCTCGGCCGGCCCGCCGACGACATCACGCTCCTGGACGTCGCCCGTGCCGTCGACGGCGAGCTGATCACCTTGCGCGGTGAGTCCCTGGCCGGCCTGGACTATCCCGGTCCCGCGACGGGACTGCCCGGGATCTGGCGGCAGGTGGAGGCGGACGCGGCGGCGGTGCTGGGCGGAACGACCATCGCCGCGCTGCTCCCCGCCGAAGCGGCCGCACGGCCGGCCCGGACGGGGGTCGCGTGACAACCGGCCCGGACGGGGGCCGCTCGGCGGCCGTCCCCGGCCCGCCGACGGTCGAAGTGGTGGAGTACACCGACCCGTTGTGTCCCTGGGCCTGGGGGTCGGAGCCCGTCTTCCGCCGGCTGCGGGCCGCGCTCGCCGGACGGGTCCGCTGGCGCCGCGCGTACTGCGTCCTCTTCGACCACGACGACGACCCGCCGCCCGACCCGGCGGCGGAGACCGCCTGGTACGCGCGCTACGTCGAGGAGATCAGCGCGCACACCCGCGCCCCCCGCGCGGAGCGTCTGAGCCGGGTCGCGGCGAGCTCCTGGCCGTCCTCGCTCGTCGCCGCGGCGGCCGAACTCCAGGGCGGCGAGGTCGCCGAACGGGTGCTGCGCCGGCTGCGGGAGACCGTCTTCGTCCTCGGGGAACCCGCGGACACACCCGCGCTGGCGCTGTGGGCGGTGCGGGGCACGCCGGGCCTGGACCTGGCGCGGCTGTCGGCTGACGCCGCGTCGGAGGCGGTGCTGGAGCGGGTGCGCGCCGACCACGCCGAGGCGCGCCGTCCGGTGGCCGAGGTGCTCTCCGTGCGGGGCGGGACGCCGCATCCCGGCGCCGCCAAGGGGACCGATGACGGCGGCCACCGGTACGCGCTGCCCACTCTGCTGGTCCGTGCCCCCGCCGGGTGCCGGGCGGTGCCCGGCTGGCGCACGTTCGAGGAGTACGCGTCGGCCGTCGAGGAGCTGTGCCCGGGGCTGGTGCCCCCGCCGCGACCCCTGCCCCCGGCACAGGCGTTGCTGCGCCACCGCAGCATGACCGATCCCGAGCGGAGGCTGCTGGCGGACGGCCCGTGGCCCCCGCCGCACGCGGTCCGGGTGGAGACCGGGAACGGTCCCCTGTGGCTGCATCCCGAGGAGGCCGAGGTGCACCCGGCGGTCCGGTGTGACGCTCCCGCCGTGCCCTGACGAGCCTCTGATCAGCGGCTTCGATCGTCCCGCCGAATGAGACACCAGATGGTGTCCATTGACAGGCGCCGACGGCTCCCCCCAGGATGTGCAGCATGCTCACGACGCACCCCGGTGTGGTGTGCCGCTACGTGGATCTGCGGCGCACCTGTAGCGCCCTCTGTCGCTGACCGACAGCCGCCCACGGCCCGCAGGCGCCTGACCGCTTCCGCCGGTACCCGCCGCCCGCTCCCGGTCGGGCCCCGCCCGTCCGCCCCGAGCCCCCGCCCTCCGCGTTCCATCGCCGCCCCGCACCGCTTCCCGTACTGCGTCCCGCTCCGCGCCCGCTGACCCGCCGACGCGTCATGCCCCGAGCGCGGCGTACCCGACCTGTGCGCCGACAGCCCGCTTCCGCATGCCCGTTCGAGTGCGCACCGGTCCGTGTCCGGACACGGAATCCGGCACGGGTACCGGCAGGGGTACGGCGCGGGCCCGGCGCGAGGGCGCATCAACTCCGCTCCCCGATCCCGCCGCCCTGACGCGACGCGGGTCGGAGCCGTCCCAGAGAGAATGAGATGACCGGACGACCCAGCTTCCGCCGCCGTCCCAGACTGGCCCTCCGACCCGCACGAGGAACCGGCCGCCTGCGTCCCGCGGCCCTCGGCACCGCCCTCGTCACTCTGCTCGTCCCCGCCCTCGGCGCGTGCGCCGGCGGTACCGGCACCTCACCGGGCGGTGCCGCCACGCTTAGGTGGACCTCCAGCTACTTCCCGACCCACTGGGACCCGGTGGTGGGGGGCAGTGGCGCCCAGTTCCGCATCCTCTCCATGGCGTACGCCTCGTTGACCCGCACCGACGAGAACGGTGACGCCGTCCCGGACCTCGCCGAGAGCTGGGAGTACAACGACAAGGGCGACCAGGTCACCTTCCACCTGCGCGAGGGCCTGAAGTTCAGCGACGGCGAGCCGGTGGACGGCGCCGCGGTCAAGGCCGCCGTCGAACGGGCCCAGAAGCAGGAGAACTCCGCGCTCTTCGGTGACCTGACCTCGATCGAGAAGGTCGAGGCGAAGGGGCTGGACGCGGTCGTCCACCTCAGTCAGGTCGACTACCAGATACCGCAGTTGCTCGGTCAGCGCGTCCTGCAGATCGCCAGCCCGAAGGCGGCCGCGTCACCGGAGAAGCTGGACCAGAACCCGGTCGGCGCCGGGCCGTTCACCGCCACCCAGGTGGTACCGGGCACCAGGGCGGTGTTCAAGAAGAACCCGGACTACTGGGACGCGGAGAACATCCACATCGACAACGTGGAGCTGACCTCGGCCCCCGACGCCTCCACCGTCGTCTCCGGACTGCGGACCGGCGTCTACGACTTCGCCGACATCGCGCCGAGCCAGGCGGCGGCCGCGGAGAAGGCCGGCCTGGACGTCTCCGTGCATCCCGGCTTCAACGCCTCCAACATCAGCCTGAACATCAACAAGGCACCCTTCGACAACGACAAGGTGGTCGACGCCGTCCGGCACGCCGTCAACCGCCAGGAGTTCGTGGACAAGCTGACGTTCGGCCACGGAGAGACCACCGACCAGCCCTTTCCGAAGGGATACGTGGCCTACGACCCCGAGTCGGAGGACGCGTACCCGTACGACCCGGAGAAGTCGAAGGAGCTGCTCGCCGACGCGGGCTACGGGGCGGGTGACATCAAGCTCGACCTGGTCATCCCCGAGGAGGACCCGCAGGCGGAGATCGTCCAGTCACAGTTGGCCAAGGTCGGCATCACCGTGAACATCAAGATCGACAAGAACTGGGCCACCCCGTTCTTCGCCAAGGACCTGACCTTCTCCCTGTACTCGACCACGGGACGCGACTCCGCGGTGCAGACCCTCACCGCGCACTTCGGCCCCGACGGACCCCTGAACCTCAGCTCGCCCTACCAGCCGGACGGCTTCGAGGCCGCCGTCGCCAAGGCCCGGCAGACCCCGCTGGACGCGCCGGAGTACGAGGCGAACCTGCAGGCGGCGACCCGGGCGGGCCTGGAGAGCAAGGCGCTCGTCTTCACGTACTCCCAGCCCAACCTCATCGCCAAGCGCACGTCGGTCTCCGACCTGCCGCAGAACCCGGCCCACATCGACTGGACCGGCGTCACGATCAACGGGGCGGGCTCGTGACCACGGCTGAGGCACCGGCCGCGCCCGCCCTCCGGCGCGGCGCGGTCGCCCGGACCAGGCTCCGGCACACGGTGGGCCGCGTCCTGGGCGTCCTCGCCCGGTCGGTCGCCGTCTTCGTACCCGTCTTCCTGGTCACGACGTTCGTGACGTTCGCGCTGCGCTCGCTGAGCGGGCTCAGCCCGGCGCGCATCCAGCTCGGTGAGAACGCGACGCCCGAGGCGATCGCCAGGGTCGAGGCCCAGTGGGGCCTGGACCGGCCCTTCCTGGCCCAGTACGGCGACTGGTTCACGGGCCTGCTGCACGGGGAGCTCGGCACCAGCTGGACCAACGGCGCCGACATCTCCACCCTGATCGGCCTCGGACTGGGCGTCAGTCTGTCGGTCGCCGTGTTCGCCCTCGTCATCGGTGTGGTCGTGGGCTTCGCCCTCGGCACGCTGGCCGCGCTGCGGCGCACCACCTGGATCGACCGGGCCGTCACCGGCTTCGTCACCGTCATGTCGGTGATGCCCGCCTTCGTCGTCGGCATCGTGCTGGTCACCGTCTTCGCGGTCGGGCTCGGCTGGTTCCCCTCCGCCGGCTACGTACCGGCCCAGCAGGGCGGCGTCGGACAGTGGCTCGCGCACATCACCCTCCCGGCGATCGCACTGAGCTTCGACGTCGTCGCCGACGTCGCCCGCCAGCTGCGCGGCAGCCTCGTCGCGGCCTACCGGGAGAACTACGTGACGGGCGCGGTGGTACGGGGACTGAGCCCCCGACGGATCTTCTTCACGCACGTGCTGCGCAACGGCCTCGGCCCCGCGCTCGCCACGCTGGGCCTGAAGTTCCCCGCCCTGGTCGGCGCCTCCGTCGTCACGGAGTGGATCTTCGGCCTGCAGGGCTTCGGACGGTTCGCCAACGACTCCGCCCAGGCCGGCGACGTACCCGCCGTGCAGGGCGTCCTCGTGGTGTCGATCGTCCTGGTCGTCGCCTTCAACCTGATCGTCAACCTGGTGCTGGCGCGCGTCACGCCGGCCTCGCAGAGGGGGGTGTGAGCCATGGTGCGCCGCGTCCTCTCCCTCACGTCCGGCCGGATCGCCGTCGCCGTACTGGCCGTGATCGCCCTGCTCGCCGTCCTCGGACCGCTGCTCGCCCCGCAGGACCCGCTGGCCCAGAGCGACAACGCCCTCGCCGGGATGTCCGGCGCCCACTGGCTGGGCACGGACCACCTCGGCCGCGATGTGCTGAGCCGCCTGCTGGACGGCTCCCGCATCAGCGTCCTCGGCTCCCTCGAAGTGGCGCTCACCGCACTGGTCGTGGGCGCGATCCCGGGCATCCTCTCGGTCTACCTCGGCCGGACCTTCGAGTGGATCACCCTCCGGCTGGCCGACACGCTGGTGGCCCTGCCGTTCCTGCTGTTCGCGGTCGCCGTGATCGCCCTGCTCGGCAACGGCATCACCCAGGCCATGCTCGTCACCGGCGTCCTGGTCTCCCCGCTCTTCTACCGGGTGTCGCGCGCCGCGACCCTCGGCGTCGCCCGCTCGCAGTACGTGGAGGCCGCCGTCATCTCCGGGGCCTCCGTCGGCTGGGTCGTCCGCCGCCACGTCTGGGTCAAGGTGCTCCCGCCGATCGCGGTCGCCCTCGCCCAGACCATCGGCACCGGCTTCGTCATCGTCTCCAGCCTCACCTTCCTCGGCATCGGCGTCCAGCCGCCCGACCCCACCTGGGGCGGCCTGCTCGCCTCCGACCTGGGCTACCTCGGCCAGCGGCCCTGGGCGCCGTTCGTCCCGGCGCTGCTCATCATGGTCACCGTCTGGGCCTGCAACCTGCTCGCCGACGCGATCCGCGACGTCTCCGGCGAAGCGGGCCGCGCCCTGATCGACCACCGCAAGGCCCGCCTGCACAAGGCCGCCCCCGCCCCCGCCGGAGGTACGCGATGACACCCCTCTCCGAAAGCCTCCTCGCGAAAGAGAAAGAGAAGGCGAAGGGAAAGACGAAGGGAAAGACGGAGGAAGCGGAAGCGCCCGAGGAGACGTCCGCCCCGGTGCTGTCCGTGCGCGACCTGCACATCACCGACGGCGCCACCGGCCGCGAGATCATCCACGGCGTCAGCTTCGACCTCACCCCGGGCCGTACCGTCGGCATCGTCGGCGAGTCGGGCAGCGGCAAGACCCTCACCTGCCGCGCCACGCTGGGCATCCTGCCCCCGCACTTCGAGATCACCGGCGGCTCCGTCGAGATCGACGGCACCGACATACGCGAGCTGACCCCCCAGCGGTGGACGGAGCTGCGGGGCGCCACCGTCAGCGCCGTCTTCCAGGACCCGGCCTCCTACCTCAACCCCTCGATCCGGGTCGGCGCGCAGATCGCCGAGGTGCTCCGGGCGAAGAAGGGGCTGAAGCGGCGTGAGGCCCGCCACCGGGCGGTCGAGTTGTTGCGGGCCGTGCACCTGCGCGACCCGGAGCTCGTCTTCACCCAGTACGTGCACGAGCTGTCCGGAGGCATGCTCCAGCGGGTCCTGATCGCCGCCGCGATCGCCGCGGACCCGCAGGTCCTCATCGCCGACGAGGCCACCACGGCACTCGACGTCACCGTGCAGGCCGAGATCCTCGACCTCCTCGCCGACCTGCGGGAGCGGACCGGACTGGCCCTCGTGGTGGTCTCCCACGACCTGGCCGTCGTCGCGCAGTTGTGCGACGAGGTGCTGGTCATGCGGCAGGGCGAGGTGGTGGAGCACGGCCCGACCGAGCGGGTGCTGTACGACCCGCAGCACGAGTACACCCGGCTGCTGGTCAGCGAGCACGAGCAGTACGGCCTGGAGAAGTTCCTCGCACCGACATCGGCACCGGCACAGGAGGACGCGTGACCACCGAGACGGAAGAACCGGTCCTGCGGGTCACCGGACTCGACGTCCACTACGGCCGGCGGCGCGGCCGCCGCCACGCCCTGCGCGGCGTCTCGCTGGACGTCGCGCCCGGTGAGACGGTCGGCCTCATCGGGGAGACCGGGTCCGGCAAGTCCACCCTCGCCCGGGCCGTCCTCGGCCTGGTGCCCGCCTCGGCGGGTGCGATCACCGTCGCCGGGGAGGACGTGAGCGCGTACGGGGAGCGCCAGTGGCGTGCCCTGCGCCGGCGGGGAGTCGTCCAGTACGTCTTCCAGGACCCGCTGCGCAGCCTCGACCCGGACCTGACCATCGAGGACTCCCTGACCGAGCCCCTGCTCGTCCGGGGCGTCGCACGAGGGGAGGCGGCCGGCCGGGTCCGCGCCTTCCTGCCACGCGTGCGCCTGGCCGAGGACCTGCTCGGCCGCCTCCCCGGGGAGCTGTCCGGCGGGCAGCGCCAACGGGTCGCGGTGGCCCGCGCACTGGTCACCGAGCCGCGGCTGGTCATCCTCGACGAACCGGTCAGCGCCCTGGACTCGGCCAACCGCGTCCAGGTCCTGGAGATCCTCAAGGAACTGCGCGACACCGGGGTCTCCCTCGTCTTCATCTCCCACGACCTGGGCTCCGTCGCCGGGGTCGCCGACCGCATCGCCGTGCTCTACCGGGGCGAACTGGTCGAGGACGGCACCGCCCGCGACGTCGTCACCCGTCCGCAGCACCCCTACACGCGCCTCCTCGTCGGTTCCGCGCCCACCCTGCGCGGCGCCCCGGCCGACCGGGCCGAACGCGAGGCCCTCCGCGCGCTGCTCCCCGCCTGACCCACCACTGCCGTCCCCGTGTCCATCGGAAAGAACAGGAACCCCACTGCCATGACGTCCCGCACGATCCACCTCGCGCTGCACCCCTACGGCGTCGGCGGCCCCGGCCAGCACGGCCTGTGGAAGGACCCGCGCGTCGCGACGAACGCCAGCATCGACATCAACTACTACATACGGCAGGCGCAGGCCGCGGAACACGCCCTGTTCGACGCGCTGTTCATCGTCGACAGCCAGTTCATCAACGCCACCTATCCCTCGCACTACCTCAACCGCCTCGAACCGCTGACCCTGCTGTCGGCGGTCGCCACCCACACCCGGCACATCGGCCTGGTCGGCACGGCGAGTTCGACGTACAACTCGCCGTTCAACCTCGCCCGCCGCTTCGCCTCCCTCGACCTCATCAGCGGCGGGCGGGCCGGCTGGAACGTCGTCACCAGCTTCGACACCGGCACGTCCCGCAACTACGGGCTCGACGAGCACCTCGACTACGCGACCCGCTACGGCCGCGCCCTGGAGTTCGTCGAGGTAGCCCGTGGCCTGTGGGACTCCTACGAGGACGACGCCTTCCCCGCGGACGTCGAGCGGGGCGTCTTCCTCGACCCCGCCAGGCTGCACGAACTGAACCACGAGGGCGAGCACTTCAAGGTCGCCGGACCGCTCAACGTCTCCCGTTCGCCGCAGGGCCAGCCGGTCATCTTCCAGGCCGGGGTGTCGGAGGAGGGCCGCGACCTCGCCGCGCGGGTCGCCGAGGGCATCTACGCGCCCGGCGGCACCCTGCAGCAGGCGCAGGAGTACTACGCGGACATCAAGAAGCGCACCGCCGCGTACGGCCGCGACCCCGAGCACATCAAGATCTTCATCCACGGCGGCCCGGTCGTCGCCGCGACCGACGAGGCCGCCCGGCGCCGTGAGCGGGAGATCTTCGAGGAGGACAACGACTTCGACCGCCACCTGGCGCTCCTCGGGCGGTCCTTCGGCGCGTACGACTTCGGCGCGCACGACCTGGACGCGCCGTTCCCGGACGTCGCGCACCTCGCCGAGAAGGGCGGTCGCACCAACGCCTCGAAGATCATCGACCGGGCGCGGGCCGAGAACCTCACCCTGCGCCAGGTCGCCCAGTCGCTCGGCGAGTTCCGCCGCTCGCCCTTCGTCGGGGCGCCCGAGACCGTCGCCGACACCATCGAGCAGTGGTTCGACGCCGGCACCTTCGACGGCATCAACCTGGCCTTCCGCAACAACGACGACCTCGACCTCTTCGTCGACGGCGTCGTCCCGATCCTCCAGAAGCGCGGGCTGTACCGCACCGAGTACGCGGCCGACACCCTGCGCGGCAACCTCGGGCTGCCCGTCCCGGAGAACCGCCACACCGCCGCGCGCCGCCTCGCCGACGCCTGAGAGCCCACATACCACCGCACCGCACCACGCAGGAGCTCGAGGACATGACCGAGTACACCGACCACCACGGCCCCGAGGGCCTCCTGGTCCGCGGCACGATCGTCGTCGTGCCCGGCCGGGGGGAGACCCGGGCGACGTACACCCGGCTCGGCAGGCGGCTCGCCGCCGACGCGTACCGCGTCCGGGTCGTCGACGCGCCGGAACTCGACCCGGAGGACCTCGGCGGTTCCCTGGCCCGCCTGGGCGCCGCCCTCGCCGAGGCCGTCGAGGGCACCGCGGCCGACGACGGGACGGACGCGGCCGCCCGCCCCGTCGTCCTGGTGGGCGCCGACACCGGAGCCGCCGCGGTCGCGGCCCTCCT
>NZ_JAVRHI010000450.1:0-22975 GCF_034105845.1 Streptomyces sp. CRN 30
CGGGCCGGTCGACCCGCGCCGGACGGTGCGCCGACTGCTGCGGCAGGGCGGGGAGCCGGTGCGGCTCCGTCACCGGGCGCGGACGGTACGTCCGCGCCGGCTGGTGCTGCTCGTCGACATAAGCGGTTCGATGGCGCCGTACGCGGACGCGCTGCTGCGGTTCGCGCACGCCGCCGCGCGCTCCACGCCGGCCGAGGTGTTCACCGTGGGCACGCGGCTGACGCGGGTGACGCGGCAGCTGACCCACCGCGACGCGGACCGGGCGCTGGCCGCGGTGTGGGCGGCCGTGCCCGACTGGCGGGGCGGCACCCGGCTGGGGCCGCTGCTGCGGGAGTTCCTCGACCGGTGGGGGCAGCGGGGCACCGCGCGCGGCGCGGTGGTGGTCCTGCTGTCGGACGGCTGGGAGCGCGGTGACCCGGAGCTGCTCGCGGCCCAGATGCTCCGGCTGCGCCGCCTGGCCCACCGGGTGGTGTGGGCCAACCCGCTCAAGGCGCGGCCGGGTTACGCGCCGCTCGCCGCGGGCATGGCGGCGGCCCTCCCGCACCTGGACGCCTTCGTGTCCGGCCACAGCCTGTCCGCCCTTGAGCACCTGGCGGCGGAGATCCGCGCACCGTCGCGGCCGGCGTCCCGTCCGCCGCCCCGTCCGGCGTCATCGACATGAGGAGGTCGTCATGGAGTTGCATCACGAGTTCACCGTCCCGGTCCCGGTCGACGAGGCGTGGGAGGCGCTGCTCGACATCGAACGGATCGCCCCGTGCATGCCGGGCGCGACCGTCGAGGACTACGACGGCAAGACCGTCACCGGGTCGGTGAAGGTGAAGGTGGGCCCGGTGACGCTGACGTACAGGGGCACCGCTGTCTTCGACGAGCGGGACGACACGGCGCACCGCGTGGTGCTCGTCGCGGGCGGCCGGGAGGCGCGGGGCCAGGGCACCGCGCGGGCCACGGTGACCGGCACGCTGAGCGGGCGGGACGGCGCTACGGCCGTGTCCGTGCGCACGGAGCTGACGGTGACCGGCCGGCCGGCGCAGTTCGGGCGGGGCGTGCTGACGGAGGTGGGCGACCGGATCATCGGCCGGTTCGCGGCGAACCTGAGCGAGCGGCTGGCCGGTCCGGCACAGGGGGAAACGCCCGGTGAGACGCCGGCCGGGGGGACATCGGCCGGGGAGGAGCCGGCGGGGAAGGAACCGGCGGCGCGGGCGCACCCGGTACCCGCCGCGCCGGACGAGCCGCTGGACCTGTTCCGGTTGGCCGGCGTCCCCCTGGCTCGCCAGGCCGGAACGGTGACGGCCGTGGTCCTGGCCGCGCTCGCGCTGCTGACGGGGATACGCCGGTGGCGGCGCCGCCGTTGACGGCCTCCCGGTGTCAGGCAGCCCGGTGTCAGGCCGTCAGGTGTCAGGCCGTCCGTCGCGGCAGGTGGTGCAGTTCCACGTCGGTGAGCCGGCCGTCGGCCGCCTCGGCGGTCAGGTACGTGCAGTACGGCTGGCGGCGCCGGTCGGTCGGGGAGCCGGGGTTGAGCAGCCGCAGGCCCGTCTCCGCGGTGGTGTCCCACGGGATGTGGCTGTGTCCGAAGACCAGGACGTCCAGGCCGGGGAAGCGGGCCGCGCAGCGCGCCTCCCGGCCCTGGGCCGCCCCCGTCTCGTGGACGACGCCGAAACGCAGGCCGCCGAGGTCGGCGCGGGCGACCTCCGGCAGCCGTGCGCGCAGCTCGGGGCCGTCGTTGTTGCCGTACACGGCGACGAGCCGGCGAGAGCGGGCCTGAAGGAGATCGAGGGTGGCCGTGTCGACCCAGTCGCCCGCGTGCAGCACGACGTCGGCGCGCTCGGTCTCGGCCAGCAGGGGCGCGGGGAGTTCGCGGGCTCGCTTCGGCAGATGGGTGTCGGACATCATCAGCAGACGCACCGGGCCAGACTAGGCCGCGGCCCCTCGGTCCGCCGGTCCGCCGGTCCGCCGGCCCGCCGTTCGGACATGAACAGGTAAAACTGTTCAGTTCGACTGGACAGTCATTCCTGTCGATTCTAAGGTCGAAGACATGAACACGGACGCCGCCGAGCCCGCCGAGGGCATCTCCGACTCCGCCACCCGCGCCGCGCACGACCTGCGCGTGGTCTTCAGCAGGCTGCGCCGCCGCATCCGGGAGGTGGCCCGGGACGAGGACCTCACTCCGTCGCAGGTGTCGGCCCTCACCCTGGTCGGCAAGCACGGCGCCGCCACCGCCAGCGCCCTCGCCACCGCCGAGGGGGTCCGCCCGCAGTCCATGGCGGCGACCCTCGTCGCCCTGACGCAGCGCGAACTGATCCGCCGCACGCCCGACCCGGACGACGGCCGCCGCCAGCTGGTCACCCTCACCGACGCGGGCCGCGCCCGGGTCGACGGCGACCGGCAGGTCCGCGACGAGTGGCTCGCCCGCGCGTTCGAGGAGCGGTGCAGCGAGGAGGAGCGGCGGACCGTCCTCGACGCGCTCGCCCTGCTGGACCGGATGACCCGCAGGCCCTGACGTCCGTACCCCTTCTCCCCCGCACCACCGAAAGGCCCGCACCCCATGGCGCTCACCGCCCTCGACCCCCGTACCGCCCTCGTCGTCATCGACCTCCAGGCCGGCATCGTCGCCGCGCCCGTCGCCCCGCACTCCGCCGCCGACGTCGTCGCCCGCAGCGCCGCACTGGCCGACGCCTTCCGGGCCCGTAAGCTCCCCGTCGTCCTGGTGCGGGTCTCCTTCGGCGCGGACGGCGGCGACGTCCCGCCCGGCCGCACCGAGGGCGGCAGCGGCGGCGCCCGCCCCGAGGGCTGGGACGTCATCGTGGACGAGATGCGGGGCGCGGACGACATCCTCGTCACCAAGCACAACTGGGGCGCCTTCCACGGCACCGACCTCGACGTGCAGCTGCGCCGCCGCGGCGTCACGCAGATCGTGCTGACCGGCATCGCGACCGGTATCGGTGTGGAGTCCACCGCCCGCGCCGCCCACGAGCACGGCTACCACGTCACCCTCGCCACCGACGCGATGAGCGACCTGGACGCGGACATGCACCGCAACAGCGTCGAGCGGGTCTTCCCCCGGCTCGGCGAGACCGGCACCACCGCCGAGGTCCTCGCCCTGCTGGACGCCCCGCGCGGCTGAACCCGCCGCACGGCAGGGGGACTCGACGCCGGGGCGGAGGCGGCGGACCCGGCCGGCCGCGTTAGCATCGGGCACCTCCGCCTCAGCAGCAGAGATACGGCAAGAGACCCAGGGGGGCCCAAGCCCGATGCCGGTCAAGGTCAGCGTCATCGTTCCCGTCTACAACCCCGGGACGTACATCGAGGACTGCATCGCCTCGTTGCAGCGGCAGTCCCTGCCGCCCGAAGCGTACGAGGTGGTCTTCGTCGACGACGGCTCGACCGACGCCACCCCGGCCCGGCTCGACGCGCTCGCCGCCGAGGACCCCCGGATGCGGGTGATCCACCAGGAGAACTCCGGCTGGTCGGGGAAGCCGCGCAACGTCGGCATCGAGGCCGCGCGGGGCGAGTACGTCATGTTCGTCGACAACGACGACTACCTGGGCGACGAAGCCCTTGAACGCATGTACGACTACGGGGTCGCCAACGGCGCGGACGTCGTCGTCGGCAAGATGGCCGGCAAGGGCCGCCCGGTGCCGGTGGAGCTGTTCCGCCGCAACCACCCGCGCGCCACTCTCGCCGGCACCCCGCTGATCGACAGCCTCACCCCGCACAAGATGGTCCGCCGCGAGTTCCTGGACCGGATCGGGCTGCGGTTCCCCGAGGGCCGCCGGCGGCTGGAGGACCACGTCTTCGTCACCGAGGCGTACCTCCGCGCGGAGAACGTCTCGGTGCTCAGCGACTACGTCTGCTACTACCACGTCAAGCGCGACGACGCCTCCAACGCCGGTTTCCAGCGCTTCGATCCGGTCGGCTACTTCGCCAATCTCCGCGAGGCCCTCGACGTCGTCGAGAAGTACACCGACTCCGGCGCGCTGCGCGACCGGCTGTTCCGCCGCTGGCTGCGCAACGAGATGGTCGAACGGCTGCGCGGCAAGCGGCTGCTGACCGCGCCCGACGACTACCGCCGGGAACTCTTCACGGAGATCCACAAGGTCGTCGTCGAACGGTTCGGCCCCGGGGTGGCGGCCGGCCTCCAGCCGACCCAGCGGGTCGTGGCCGCGCTGGCCGCCGCCGACCGCTACGCCGACGCCGTGGCGTTCGCCGAGTGGGAGGCGTCCGTTGCGCTGCGCTCGTCGCCCGAGGGCGTGACCTGGCAGGACGGCACCCTCGTCCTGGACTTCCTGACCGAGTACACGAGCGGTGGGGAGCCGATGACGTTCCCCGCGGACGCCGCCGGCACGCCGCTGGAGGGGGCGCCGAAGGACGTCGCCGCGGCGATCGCGTGGGTGAAGGCGGAGACCGCCGTCCGCTTCGGGGCCGCCACCGCCGACCTGCTGCTGCGCGAACGCTCCAGCGCCGCCCAGCACTTCCAGCCGGTGCGGTTCACCCGCGAGTCCGTCCCCGCCGGGGACGACGGCCGGGTCCGGCTGACGCTGCGGGCGACGGCCACCGTCGACCCGGCCACGCTCCCCGGCGACGGCGTGTGGGACGCCCTCGTCCGGGTGAAGCTCGGCGGCTGGACCAAGGAGTGCCGGCTCGGCCCCGTGCCCCGCTCGGCCGGCCGCCCCGACCCGGCCGCCGCGGTCGTCGGCGGCCGTACGGTCCTGCCGTACTGGACCGACCCGCACCGCAACCTGTCGCTGGACCTCGCCGCCTCCACCCGGCGGCTCGGACTGCCGCGCGCCGACCTCTCCGTGACCGGCGACCGGCTGCGCGCGGGCCTGCCGCTGTACGTGCCCGGGGAGACCGAGGCGCTCCTGCGGCTCGCCGCGCCGGGGCGGACCCTCGACGTGCCCGGCACACTGGCGCCGACCCCGGACCCGGCGCGGTCCCGGCTCACCGCGGTGCTGCCCGCCGACGTCCTGGCCGGGGGCACCTGGAAGGCGTCGGTGCGGCTGGCGCCGGCGGAGGGCGATCCGCGCTTCCACGCCCTGCCGCAGAGCCTGAGGGCCGAGGACGGCCGGGTGCGGGTGGGGGCGGCGCCGCGGCCCGGTGCCGTGCGACGGCTGGTGCGCAAGGCACGGCGCGCGGTCGGCGCCGCCGTGCGGAAGGCCGCTTCCCGGCTGCGGGAAGCCCCGAAGGCGAGGGCGTGAGAACGTGCGGGCACTGGACATGGCGGGCGCCTGGGTACTGGAGCCCAAGGTGTTCCCCGACGACCGGGGCAGCTTCCACGAGTGGTACCGCGGCGCGGAGTTCCGCGAGGCGACCGGATACGACCTGACACTGGCGCAGGCCAACTGCTCGGTCTCCCGCCGGGGTGTGCTGCGCGGCGTGCACTTCGCCGACGTGCCGCCCAGCCAGGCCAAGTACGTCACCTGCGTACGGGGCGCGGTCCTCGACGTGGTCGTGGACATCCGCACCGGCTCCCCCACCTTCGGGCAGTGGGAGGCGGTGCGGCTCGACGACGACACCCGGCACGCGGTGTTCCTCGCCGAGGGGCTCGGGCACGCCTTCATGGCGCTCACCGACGACGCCACCGTGGTCTACCTGTGCTCCACCGGGTACGCGCCCGGCCGCGAGCACGGGGTGCACCCGCTCGACCCCGCGCTGGGCATCGCCTGGCCCGAGGACGTGCCGCCCGTGCTCTCCGAGAAGGACGCCGCCGCGCCGACCCTGGCCGAGGCGGAGGAGGCCGGGCTGCTGCCGTCGTACGCGGCCTGCACCGCGTACTACGAAGAGCTGCGCGGCCGGCGGTAGGGAGCAGCGGACTCCCGCCCCGGCGGCGGGAGTCCGCTCGTGTCCTCGGGGCGGGAGTCCGCTCGTGTCCTAGCGGCTGACGCCGACCTGCTCCACCGCGCGGCGCAGCGGCTCCCAGCCGCGGGAGCGGCCGAGGCCGAGGTTGCGGGCCTTCACCAGGCGGCCCCAGAAACCCGCCTCCAGCAGTATCCCGGGCGGCACGGCCCCGGAGCGCTCCAGGATCGCCTCGGGGACCTTCTGCGGGTCCTCGACCAGGTACTCCGCCATGATCTCGTCGTACTTGTCCTGGAGGACGGTGTTCTCCGGGTCGGCGCCGAAGACGACCAGCTGGCCGGTGGGCTGGGTGTCGACCTGGACGGTCACCAGGTCGGGCCGGTACCGGGCGAGCACCTCGGTGATCTTGTAGACGTCGCCGGTCCAGGCGCCGGTGTGCCGGTCGCGGGCGGCCTCGTCGACGTTGCGCGGCAGCATGTCGTCCAGGACGATCACGCTGGACCAGTCCGAGTGCTTCTCCACGTTGATGAAGTCGCGCAGCGCGTACTCGAAGAGGTGCATGCCGTCGATGAACGACAGGTCGAGGGTGGTACGGCGCCAGTACCCGGTCAGGGAGCGGCCCCGGCGCATGTTGCGCAGCGGGTGCCGGCCGCTCCTGAGGTGGGCGAGGGGGTTCTTCCGGGCGAAGAAGTCGTCACTGGTCGCCTTGACCAGGTGGACGTCGCACTTCAGCTCCGAGACGACCTTGAAGGCGGGGTCGATCGCGATGCTGGGTACCCGGGAGAGGCGCAGGCTGCGGCCGTCGTTGACGCCGATCTCCAGGTAGTTGCGGTTGGCGCTGGCCTTGTGAAGTTCCCGCAGGAACTCGTGCCGTTTCAACTGGACTCCTTGCGGATTCTGGGAAGAGCCTCGTGCAGGGCGGAGCGCCAGTCGCGGGGCGCGGGCAGGCCGATCTCCTGCCAGCGGCCGTGCGCGAGGGCGCTGTATGCGGGGCGGGGCGCGGGCCGGACGAAGGCCGCGCTCCCGGTCGGGCGGACCCGGTCGGGGTCGGCGCCGAGCAGGGAGAAGACCTCCCGGGCGAGGTCGTACCAGGTCGCCTCGCCGGTGCTGGTGGCGTGGTAGACGCCGTGCGCGCCGCGGCCGACGAGCGGTCCGGTGTCGGCGACGCGGGCGGCGACGTCGGCGCTCCAGGTGGGCTGGCCGCGCTGGTCGTCGACGACGTCTACGGTGTCGCGGCTGCCCTCCAGGCCGATCATGGTGCGGACGAAGCTGCGGCCGTGGACGCCGTAGAGCCAGGCGGTGCGCAGGACGGCGCTCGCGTCCGGGAGTTCCTCCAGGACGGCCCGCTCCCCGGCCAGTTTGGTGCGGCCGTAGGCGGTGCGGGGCCCGGTGGGGTGGTCCTCCGGGTAGGGGGCGTCGCGGTCGCCGCCGTCGAAGACGTAGTCGGTGGAGACGTGGACGAGCCGGGCGCCGTGCGCGGCGCACGTGCGGGCGAGCAGCCGGGGCCCCTCGCCGTTGATCTCCAGGGCGCGGGCCTCGTCGGTCTCGGCGTCGTCGACCGCGGTGTAGGCGGCGCAGTTGACGACGAGGTCGGGGCGGTGCGCGTCGAACGCCTGCTCAAGGGAGGCGGGTTCGGTGATGTCCAGCGCCGTGCGGCTAAGGCCCGCCACCTCCTCGCCGCGGCGGGTCAGCTCGGCCACGACGTCCCGGCCGAGCATGCCGCCCGCGCCGGTGACCAGCCACCTCATGACTGTCCCCGGGCGACGCGCCGCTTCAGCGGCTCCCACCAGTCGCGGTTCTCCCGGTACCAGGCGACGGTCTCGGCGAGCCCGGCGGTGAAGTCGTGCTCGGGGCGGTAGCCGAGTTCGTCGCGGGCCTTGCTCCAGTCGACCGAGTAGCGCAGGTCGTGGCCCTTGCGGTCCTCGACGTACTCGACGCGGTCCCAGTCGGCGTCGCAGGCGGCCAGCAGCAGGCCGGTCAGCTCCTTGTTGGTCAGCTCGGTGCCGCCGCCGATGTTGTAGACCTCACCGGCCCGGCCGCGGGTCCGCACCAGCTCCACGCCGCGGCAGTGGTCGTCGACGTAGAGCCAGTCGCGGACGTTGAGGCCCTCGCCGTAGAGCGGGACCTTCTCGCCGTCGAGGAGGTTGGTGACGAAGAGCGGGATCACCTTCTCGGGGAACTGGTGCGGGCCGTAGTTGTTGGAGCACCGGGTGACCCGTACGTCGAGGCCGTGGGTGTGGTGGTAGGCCAGGGCGATCAGGTCGGAGGACGCCTTGGAGGCGGAGTACGGGGAGCTGGGGACGAGCGGCCAGGTCTCCGCGGCCGAGCCCTCGGCGATCGAGCCGTAGACCTCGTCGGTGGAGACGTGCACGAAGGTCTCCAGACCGTGCCTGAGGGCGGCGTCGAGCAGGGTCTGGGTGCCGACGACGTTGGTGAGGACGAAGTCGTGGCCGCCGAGGATGGAGCGGTCGACGTGCGACTCGGCGGCGAAGTGCACCACCTGGTCGGCCTCCGCGACGAGCTTGTCGACCAGTTCGGCGTCGCGGATGTCGCCCTGGACGAACTCCAGCCGCGGGTGGTCGAGTTCGAGGTTGTCGAGGGTGCCGGCGTAGGTGAGCTTGTCGAGCACCGTGACGCGCGGCGCGTCGGGCGTGTCGGCGGCGAGCAGCCCCCGGACGTAGCGGGAGCCGATGAACCCGGCGGCGCCGGTGACGAGGAGGTTCATGAGTGGATCTGCACCTTGCTGTGGTCTCCGAGGACGAGTCGGTGGGCGCTGGGCACGCTGGGTGCCGGGGTCACTTCCACGTGCCGGCCGATGAGCGAGGCCTCGATCCGGCCCACCCCGTGGATCGACGCCTCGCGCAGCACGATGGAGAACTCCACCTCGCTGTCGGTGATCCGGCAGTTCTCCGCGACGGACGTGAACGGACCGACGTAGGAGTCGCTGACCACGCTGCCGGCGCCGATGACGGCGGGGCCGACGATGCGGGAGTTGACGATCCGCGCGCCCTTCTCCACCACGACCCGGCCGATGGTCTCGGACGCGTCGTCGACGTCGCCGTCGATGCGGCGCTCCATGGCCTCCAGGACCGTCCGGTTGACCTCCAGCATGTCGCCGACGTTGCCGGTGTCCTTCCAGTAGCCCTTGATGACCGTGCAGCGGACGTCGGCGCGGAGGTCGATGAGGTGCTGGATGGCGTGGGTGATCTCCAACTCGCCGCGCCAGGAGGGCTTGACGGCCCGCACCGCCTCGTGGATGGCGGGGGTGAAGAGGTAGACGCCGACGAGGGCCAGGTCGCTCTTGGGGTGCTGCGGCTTCTCCTCCAGGCCGAGGACCTGGCCGTCCGGGCTCAGTTCCGCGACGCCGAAGGCGCGCGGGTCGGCCACCTGGGTGAGCAGGATCTGCGCGTCCGGCCGGTGGGCGCGGAACTCCGCGACGAGGTCGGTGATCCCGCCGACGATGAAGTTGTCGCCGAGGTACATGACGAAGTCGTCGTCGCCGAGGTACTCCCGGGCGATCAGCACCGCGTGGGCCAGCCCCAGGGGGCGTTCCTGCGGGATGTAGGTGACCCGCAGCCCGAACCGCGACCCGTCGCCGACGGCTTCCTCGATCTCCTCGGCGGTGTCGCCGACGATCATGCCGACCTCGGTGATCCCGGCCTCGGCCAGGGACTCCAGTCCGTAGAACAGGACAGCTTTGTTGGCGACCGGGACGAGTTGCTTGGCCGAGGTGTGTGTGATGGGCCTCAGCCGGGTGCCCGCGCCGCCGGACAGCACCAGTGCCTTCATCTGGTTCACCCTACTGTCGATCCGGGTGAACGGAACGTTAGTTGATTTACTCGGCGATGACGACGGCGCGGCAAGCCGGTTGCCGCGCCGTGATCTGTGGGTTGCTGTCCTTGCGGGTCAGTCCTCGCCCCGGACGATGTTCTGCTCCGGTCCGGGCCGCGGCGCACGCCGTCCGCCGGCTTCCTCCACGGCGGGCAACGAGGTGCGCACCGCGCCCGCGCCACGCCGGGCACGGGCCTTGGACCAGCCCGTCTCGGGGCGCCGAGCGGGTGTCTCTCCGGTGTCCGTGATCACGGATCATCCACTTCCTTCTCGCTTGCCGTGACCGACGCCGGGTTCCCCGACGGGCGCCCGGCCAAACACCGGCGCACGCCGTGCGAGCGGGCGCGAGTCGTACGTGCGCTCGCCGTGCGCGCAGGGGCGACAGGAGGAAGATTTGAGTACGGGTGCGCGCGGCGGTGCCTGGCGAGGAGGTGGTCGGCGTGTCCGAGAGGCGGCGGTCGTCGGCGCCGGTGCCCGGGACGCCCCCGGCGGGGCCCGCGCAGGCGCGGCACGTGGGGCAGCCCGTGCTGTCCATCGCGCTGGCCTCGATGATGGAGGACACCCGGGCCCAGTCCGGCGCCGTCTACCTGCTGGCGGCGGACCCGCCGGTCCTGGAGATGGCCGTGATGGCGGGGCTCCCCCGGGTCTTCGCGGCGCCCTGGGAGCGGGTGACGCTGCACGCCCAGGTGCCGGTGGCCGACGCGGTGCGCGAGCGGCGGACGGTCTGGATCGGCGGCGAGGAGGAGATGGCACGCCGCTATCCGCGGGTCGCCGTCGTCCTCCCCTATCCCTTCGCGATGGCCGCGCTGCCGGTCGCGACCCCTTCCACCGTCCACGGCGCGGTCTTCCTCACCTGGCCGGGCACGCACCCGCCGGAGCTGCCCACGCGGGCCCGGGAGCGGCTCACGGCGGCCTGCGACCGGCTCGCCGTACGGCTGGACCGGGCCGCGCGGGCACGGCTGCCCGTCCACGCCGAGCCCGATCTGCCGGCCGCGCCGTCGGTGGGGGACGTGGCGGGGACGTCCGGCTCGCTGGAGGCGGTGCGGATGGTGGGGCGGCTGCCGGACGGGCTCTGCTCGCTGGACCTGCACGGACGGGTCGCCTTCGCCAACGCGGCGGCGGCCGGGCTGATGGGCGTCCCCGTCGACCGGCTCCTCGGCGAGCAGCTGTGGTCCGTGGTGCCGTGGCTGAACGACCCGCTGTACGAGGACCGCTACCGGGCCGCGCTGTTCAGCCAGCGCGCCACCTCCTTCGAGGCGCTGCGCCCGCCGGGCGACCGGCTGTCGTTCCGGCTGTACCCGAGCCGGAGCGGGCTCAGCGTCCGGATCGACAGGGCGGGCACGGAGCCGCGGACCGGCGCGGCCGCGCCCGCGCCGGAGGCCGGGTCCTCCCCCCGGCTCGTCACCGTCTCCCAGGTGGTGAGCCTGACCGGTGCCCTGGCCGAGGCGGTCGGGGTACGGGACGTCGTGCAGTTGGTCGCGGACGAGATCGCGCCGACCGTCGGCGCGCGGGCCCTGGTGGTGCTCGGTTCCCGGGCGGGCCGGATGCACGTCCTCGGGCACCGGGGCTATCCGGATCCGCGGACCGTCGGACGGTTCGACGGGCTGCCGCTCACCGAGCGGACCCCCGGCACCGACGTCCTGCGGACGGGCGTGCCGGTCTTCCTCGAGTCGGAGGCGGAGCTGTACCGCCGCTACCCGGCGCGGCAGGCGACCCCCGACGGCTACGCGGCCTGGGCGTACCTGCCGCTGATCGCCTCGGGGCGGCCGGTGGGCACGTGTGTCCTCGCCTACGGCGCGCCGCACCCCTTCACCACCGACGAGCGGGCGGTGCTCACCAGCATGGCCGGGCTGGTCGCGCAGGCACTGGACCGGGCCCTGCTCTACGACGCGAAGCACCGGCTCGCGCACGGGCTGCAGGCGGCGCTGCTGCCGCACTCGCTGCCGGCGCTGCCCGGGATCGAGGCGGCCGCCCGCTACCTCCCGGCGACGCGGGGCATGGACATCGGCGGCGACTTCTACGACCTGGTGCCGACCGGAGGGGGCGCGGCGGCGGCCGTCATCGGGGACGTGCAGGGGCACAACGTGACGGCGGCGGGGCTGATGGGACAGGTCCGCACGGCCGTCCGCGCGTACACGGCGGTCGGCCAGTCGCCGGAGGAGGTCATGCGCAGCACCAACCGGCTGCTGATCGACCTCGGCACCGAGCTGTTCGCCAGCTGTCTGTACCTGCGGATCGAACCGGGCGGCGGGCGGGCGGTGATGGCGCGGGCCGGGCATCCGCCGCCGCTGCTGCGCCGGTCCGACGGGCGGGTGGGGACGGTGGAGGTCGCCGGGGGGCCGCTGCTGGGCATCGACGCGTCGGCCGTGTATCCGACGACGGAGGTGCCGTTCGCCCCCGGTGCGCTGCTCGCCCTTTACACGGACGGGCTGGTGGAGTCGCCGGGGGTCGACATCGAAGACGCCGTGGCCGGGCTGGGGCGGCGGCTGGCCGGGGCGGGCGACGTACCGCTGGATGTCCTGGCGGACGGTCTGGTGCGGCACGAGGCGGACGGGGAGGAACGGGCGGACGACATCGCCCTGATGCTGCTGCGGGCGGCCCTCCCCGGGGAGGGCCGCGGGCAGCACCCGCGCGGGTGAGCACGGGCGGACAACTACGGGGCGGGTGAGTACGGGGGCGGTACGGACGCGTCAGTGCGTGGGCGTCATGCCGTACTCACCGGCACCGGCGCCTTCCTCACCGGCACCGGCGTCATCGCCCGCGCCACCGGCATCCCCCGCCCCCAGCGTCGCCCCCACCGCCTCCAGCGCGGTGGTCACCGGCTGGAAGAACGTCTCGCCGCCCACCGTGCAGTCGCCGCTGCCGCCGGAGGTGAGGCCGACCGCGAGACCGTCCTGGGTGAACAGCGGGCCGCCGCTGTCCCCGGGTTCGGCGCAGACGTCGGTCTGTATGAGGCCGGTGACCGTGCCCTCGGGGTAGTTGACCGTGGCGTCGAGCCCCAGCACCTGTCCGTCGGCCAGCCCGGTCGTGCTGCCCATCCGGAGGACCTGCCCGCCGACGGTGGCCTCGGCGGCCGCGGAGACGGCGACCGTCTGCTCGCCGACGTTGACCTCGCTCAGCGCCTCGGTGGCCGGGTCGTCGTAGCGGACCAGTGCGAAGTCGCCGTCGCCGGGGAAGACCGCCTGGTCGACGGTGGCGATCGGCGCGCCGTCCTGCGCGTCGGACCACTGCTCGGCGGCGACCCCGCAGTGCCCGGCGGTGAGGAAGGCGGGCGCGCCGTCGTCCGCGACGACGTTGAAGCCGAGCGAGCAGCGCGCCCCGCCGCCGAAGATCGCGTCGCCGCCGGAGACGAACGTCTTGAAGGTGCCGGCGGACTTCTTCAGCGTGGCCACGCCGGAGCCGAGTTCCCGCACGGTGGACTCGACCCGGTCCCAGCGCTCGCCGGTGACGGTGGAGTCGGCGGTGACGAGGATCTTGTTGGTCCGCGGGTCGACCGCCCACGACGTGCCGGGGACGGTCGCCTCGGCCTTCAGCGTCGCGGCGCCCCGGTCGAGTTCGGCGAGGGTGTTGTCGACCTGGCGGACCTTCGCGCCCGCGCTCTTCGCCTGGACGATCACGTCGTTGTCGTCGCCGTTGACGACGACGTTGACGACGAGCTGCCGGTCGTCCGCGTCGTAGTACGACCCGGCGAAGGCGTCGCCGAGCGTCGCGGCGAGGCGGGCGGCGAGGTCGGAGGCGTCGGTCGCCTTCAGGGTGCGGGGTGCCGCGTCGGCCTGGTCCGACGTGCCGCTCTGCGAGGCGCCGGCCTGCGGCAGCAGGATCGCGGCCGCTCCGAGCGCCACGACGCCGCCCGCCGCGATCGCGGCCTTCCGCTTCGGCATTCGCTTGTGACTCAACCTTCTCGACCTCCTGGGGACGGGGTACGGGGCGCCTGGACGGCAGGAGGTACGCACGGGCCGTGTGCGGCGTTCACCCGGCGCCCGACCGGCACCCGGCGAAGCCGTCCGGTCACGTTCCGTGCGGGTCGCCGAGCGGAATCCCCGCTTCGGCGAATCTGCACATTCCGCGCCCACCCCGGTCACCCCCGTTGGAGGTTCTGCACAACCACGCGCTTCGCGTACGTCATTGGCGAGGTGTGCCGGATTCACCGCGGGCGGGGCAAGGGGGGCCGGTGCGGCGATGCTGCGCCGCGTGTGAAGAAGTCACCGCGAAGGCGTGCCCGGACCTGCACGTCTGGGCCCCGATGTGGAGCAACTCCCCTGGTGGGACGGGGTGATCGAGTGGAAGCCCGGACGGCGGGCGTGCTTTGATCCATCGCACCGCGGGGGCCGCCAGGGCTCCGGAGAACGGGTGTCGGGCACCCGCGGTCGCGGCCGTCGTCCGTCCCCGGAGGGGGCCGCTCCCCCCTTGTGAAATGGCTAGTACGAAGGGAAGTTCCCCATGAACTCCACCCCCCAGGTCGAGACCGCCGAGCTCTCCGACGCCGAGCTGGACAACGTCTCCGGCGGTCTCTCGGTGAACGCCGCGGGCACCGTCACCGGCCTCGTGGACGGCATCGCCCCGGTCTCCGGCCTGGTCGACACGGTCGTCGGCACCGTCGAGGGTGTCACCGGTCTGAACACCGCCCCGGTCACCAACCTGGTCACCGGTCTCTGATCGCGCCCTCGTGCCGCTGAGTCCCGGAGCCGCATCCCCGGCTCCGGGACTTCCCGGCGTTCGCCCTATCCCCTGGACACCCTCCCGTGCAGTTCCGCCGACAGGCCCTCGCCAAGCTCCACTCGCCCGAGGAGCTGGACCTCCCCGTGCGCTTCGCCCGCCCCCAGGGCTGGCTGGTGCTGTCCGTCACCGTGCTGACGACGGCCGCCGCCTGCGTGTGGGCGGTGACCGGCTCGGTGACCTCCACGGTCGACGCGCCGGCCGTCCTCACCCACAACCAGGGCAGCTACCTGTTGCAGAGCCCTGTGGCCGGCCAGGTGACCGCCGTCGTCGCGCGGCAGGGCGAACGGCTCGCCGCCGGCGCCCCCGTGCTGAAGGTCCGTACGGCCGACGGCGAGAGCGTCGTCCGCGCCCTGGACGCGGGCCGGGTCAGCGCGCTCGCCGCGACCGTCGGGCAGATCATCTCCACCGGGGCGGACGTCGCCGCCGTGGAGAAGGTCGCGCACGCCGACGACCCGCTCTACGCCACCGTGTACGTCCCCGCCGAGAGCGCCGCCGCCGTCTCCGCGCACGCCGCGGTGGACCTGACCGTGCAGTCGGTGCCGGCCCAGGAGTACGGGGTGCTCCGCGGCCGGGTGGCGTCCGTGGACCGCGCCGCGCAGTCCGCCCGGCAGATCTCCGCCTTCCTCGGTGACGGCCGGCTCGCCGAGCAGTTCACCGAGGACGGCAGGCCGGTCGCGGTGACGGTGCGCCTCGAACCCTCCGCGGGCACGGAGAGCGGCTACGCCTGGTCGTCGTCGCAGGGGCCGCCGTTCGCGCTGACGTCGATGACCATGGCCACGGGGTCCGTGCGGCTCGCCGACGAGCACCCCGTCGACTGGCTGCTGCCGTGAGCGCCCGGACCGGGACGCGGGGCCGCCGCCGCGCCGCCCCGCCGAAGCGCCGGGTGCCCGAGGCACGGGCGGGAAGGGTCCGTACGCCCACCGTGCTCCAGATGGAGGCCGTGGAGTGCGGCGCCGCCTCCCTGGCGATGGTGCTCGCCCACTACGGGCGGCACGTCCCGCTGGAGGAGCTGCGCATCGCCTGCGGCGTCTCCCGCGACGGCTCGCGCGCCGGCAACCTGCTGAAGGCGGCGCGCTCCTACGGTCTGACCGCCAAGGGCATGCAGATGGACCTGGCCGCCCTCGCCGGGGTGCGGGCACCGGCCGTGCTCTTCTGGGAGTTCAACCACTACGTCGTCTACGACGGCACGGGCCGCCGCTTCGGCCGGCGCGGCGTGTTCGTCAACGACCCCGGCAAGGGCCGCCGGTTCGTCCCGGCGGAGGAGTTCGACGGTTCCTTCACCGGGGTGGTCCTGACCATGGAGCCGGGCCCCGGGTTCACCCGGGGCGGCCGACGGCCCGGGGTGCTGGGCGCGCTCCCGGCCCGGCTGCGCGGCACCGCGGGCACCCTGCCCGCCGCGGTGCTGGCCAGTCTGCTGCTGGTGCTGGTCGGCGCGGCGGTGCCCGCGCTCAGCCGTACCTATGTCGACATGTTCCTGATCGGCGGGCGGACCTCGCTGCTGGGCGTGCTGTTCGCGTCCATGGCGGCGTGCGTTCTGCTCACCCTGGTGCTGACCTGGTCGCAGCAGGAGAACCTGCTGCGCGGGCGGCTGATCTCCTCGACGCTGTCCAGCGCCCGCTTCCTGCGGCACCTGCTGCGGCTGCCGGTGACGTTCTTCGCGCAGCGCTCCCCGGCCGACCTGGTCCAGCGGCTCCAGTCCAACGACGCGGTCGCCGAGACCCTCTCCCGGGACCTGGCGGCGGCCGGGGTGGACGCGGTCGTCGTCGTCCTCTACGCGCTGCTGCTGTACACCTACGATCCACAGCTCACCTTCGTCGGCGTCGGGGTGGCGCTGCTGAACATCGTGGCGATGCGGGTCGTCGTCCGGCTCAGGGCGACCCGTACGGCGAAGCTCCGCGCGGACTCGGCGCGGCTGACCACCACCGCGTACACCGGTCTCCAGCTGATCGAGACGATGAAGGCGACCGGCGGGGAGGACGGCTACTTCCGCACGTGGGCGGGGCAGCACGCCACGACCCTTGAGGAGCAGCAGCGGCTCGGGGTGCCGAGCGCCTGGCTGGGGGTGGTCGCGCCGACGCTGGCGACGGTCAACAGCGCGCTGATCCTGTGGATCGGTGGCCTGCGCGCGGTGGAGGGGCACATCTCGGTGGGGCTGCTGGTCGCCTTCCAGGCGCTGGTGGCCCGGTTCACGGCGCCGCTGACGCGGCTCAACGGCGTGGCGGGCCGCATCCAGGACTTCGCGGCCGACGTGGCGCGGCTGAAGGACGTGGAGAACTTCGACGCCGACCCGCTCCACGGCCGTGCGGACGCGGGCGGGTCGACGCGCCGGCTGCGGGGCCACGTCGAGCTGGAGAACGTCTCCTTCGGCTACAGCCCGCTGGACGAGCCGCTGCTGACCGGGTTCGACCTGAGCGTGGGACCGGGGCGGCAGGTGGCGCTGGTCGGCGGTTCGGGCAGCGGCAAGTCGACGGTGTCCCGGCTGATCTCCGGGCTGTACACGCCCTGGGAGGGGGTGATCCGCATCGACGGGCAGCGCCTTGAGGACATTCCGCGCGGGGCGCTGGCGGCCTCCGTCTCCTTCGTCGACCAGGACGTGTTCCTGTTCGAGGGGACCGTCCGCGACAACGTGGCGCTGTGGGACCCTTCCGTGCCGGACGAGGCGGTGGTCCGGGCGCTGCGGGACGCGGCGCTGTACGACGTGGTCCTCGGCAGGCCGGGCGGCATCCGCGGCCGGGTCGAGCAGGACGGGCGGAACTTCTCCGGCGGGCAGCGCCAGCGGCTGGAGATCGCGCGGGCGCTGGTGCGCCGGCCCAGCGTCCTGGTCCTGGACGAGGTGACCAGCGCGCTGGACGCGGAGACCGAACTGGTCGTGATGGACAACCTGCGCCGCCGGGGCTGCGCCTGCGTGGTGATCGCGCACCGGCTGAGCACGGTCCGGGACAGCGACGAGATCGTGGTCCTGCACCACGGCACGGTCGTGGAGCGCGGGCGGCACGAGGAACTGGTGGCGCGCGGCGGCGCGTACGCGGCGCTGGTCGGGGAGCGGTGAGATGACGGCCGTGGACGAGCACGGGCAGGACGTGGTGCTGGGGGCGCTCGGCGCGCTGGGCACACCGGTGGACTGCTCCGCGCGGGGCCGGCTGGAGCTGGCGGGGCCGCAGGTGCTGTGGCTGGTCGCGGCGGGCGCGACGGACCTGTTCGCGGTGGACGCCGGGCGGGAGGGCACCTGGCACCATCTCGGCCGGCTGGAGGCGGGCACGCTGCTGCTCGGGCCGGTCACCGGACCCGCGCACACGCTCGTCGCCCGCCCGCTGCGCGGCTGTGTGGTGCGCCGCGTCGAACTGCGCGAGCTGTACCGCACGGCGGCCACCGAGACCTGGTCCTACGACGAGTGGGGCAACCCGAGTCACGTGCCGCCGACGGCGAGTCCGCTGGAATACGCCCTGGCCCTGGGCGTCGGCCGGGGCCTGTCCGTCCTCTTCCAGGCTCCGATGGCCGGCGAGGGCGGGACGGCGGCCGGTGACGACGAGGTGTTCTGGATGCGGGTGCCGCCGGGCAGCGTCCGGTACGGGCCGGTCCACGGCGGGCGGGCGGCGGACGGTCTGCTGATGGACCCGGCGCTGTGGCGGAGCATGGTCGACCAGCAGTACCGGCTGCTGACCACCCTGGACCGCTGGATCGAGCAGCTCGAACAGAACCACGAGACGCGGGCCGCCGCCGGGATCAGGGCCGGGGAGGCGGTGCGCGCCCGTGCCGACCGGACGCTGCTCGCCTCCCTCGGCGAGCGGACCGGCCGGCGCGCGACGGCCGCCGACACCGACGCCACGTACGCGGCCTGCGAACTGGTCGCCCGCGCGGCCGGGATCACCCTCGCCGAGCCCCCGCGCGACGGCCCCGACGGGGAGCGGCTCGACGAGGTGGAACGGGTGGCGCTGGCCTCGCGGGTACGCAGCCGCGCGGTGCGCCTCGACGGGCGCTGGTGGCGGGAGGACGTCGGGCCGCTGGTGGGGCACCGGGCGCTGTCCGGTGCGCCGGTGGCGCTGCTGTGGCGGCGCGGGGGCTACGCGGCGGTGCATCCGGTGACGGGCCGGTCCACGCCGGTGGGCAAGGGGAACGCCGGGGAGTTCGAGCCGCGCGCGGTGATGTTCTACCGGCCGCTGCCGGAGCGCGGGCCGGGAGTGGTGCGGCTGCTGCGGTTCTGTCTGCGGGGCGCGCGCGGCGACCTGGCGCTGCTGGTGCTGGCCGGGCTGGTCACCGTGGCGATCGGGGCGGTGGTGCCGATCGCCACCGGCAAGGTGCTCGGTGAGTTCGTGCCGAGGGCGCGGACGGACCTGATCACGCAGGTCTGTCTCGCGGTGCTGCTCGGCGGGGTGGTGACGGCGGCGTTCACGCTGTTGCAGAACCTGACGATCCTGCGGCTGGAGGGCCGGATCGAGGCGGCGCTCCAGCCGGCCGTGTGGGACCGGCTGCTGCGGCTGCCGACGAAGTTCTTCGCGGAGCGTTCCACCGGTGAGCTGGCGAGCGCCGCCATGGGCGTCTGCCAGATCCGCCGGCTGCTCGCGGGGGTCGGTCCGACGGTGGCGCAGTCGGTGGCGGTCGGCGCGATGAACCTGGCGCTGCTGCTCTGGTACAGCGTGCCGATGGCCCTGGCGGCGCTCGGGATGCTGGTGGCCGTAGCGGTGCTCTTCCTGGTCCTCGGGCTGTGGCAGGTGCGCTGGCAGCGGCGGCTGGTGGTGCTCGGCAACAAGCTGAACAACCAGGCGTTCCAGACGCTGCGCGGGCTGCCCAAGCTGCGGGTGGCGGCGGCCGAGAACTACGCGTACGCGGCCTGGGCGGGGCAGTTCGCGCGCAGCCGCGAGCTGCAACGGCGGGCGGGGCACGTCAAGAACCTCAACGCGGTGCTCGGCGCGGTCTACCTGCCGCTGTGCACGCTGGTGATGTTCATGCTGCTGGCGGGCCCGGCGCGCGGGTCGATGTCGGCGGCCGAGTTCCTGACCTTCAACACCGCGGTGACCATGCTGCTGACCTCGGTGACCCAGCTGACCGGCGCGTTCGTGTCGGCGGTGGCGGCGCTGCCGCTGTTCGAGGAGATCAGGCCGGTCCTTCAGGCGGCACCGGAGGCGCGTGCGGCGAGCACCCGGCCGGGTCCTTTGTCGGGGGCGGTCGAGGCGCGGCGGCTGTCGTTCCGGTACACCGACGACGGACCGACGGTGCTGGACGACGTCTCCTTCGAGGTGCGGCCGGGCGAGTTCGTGGCGGTCGTCGGCCCGAGCGGCTGCGGCAAGTCCACGCTGCTGCGGCTGCTGATCGGCTTCGACCGCCCGCTGTCCGGGAGTGTGCTGTACGACGGTCAGGACCTGGCCGCCCTCGATCCGTCGGCGGTGCGCCGGCAGTGCGGGGTGGTCCTCCAGCACGCGCAGCCGTTCACCGGGTCGATCCTGGACGTCATCCGCGGCACCGAGCCCTGTACGCCCGAGGAGGCGATGGCTGCGGCCGAGCTGGCGGGGCTCGGCGACGACATCCGGCGGATGCCGATGGGCCTGCACACCCTCGTCTCGGGCGAGTCGGTCTCCGGCGGCCAGCGGCAGCGGCTGATGATCGCGCAGGCGCTGGTCCGCCGGCCCCGGGTGCTCTTCCTGGACGAGGCGACCAGCGCCCTCGACAACGCGGCACAGCGCACGGTGATCGAGTCGACCAAGGCGATCGACGCCACCCGGATCGTCATCGCGCACCGGCTCACCACGGTGCTGGACGCCGACCGTGTCATCGTCATGGAGGGCGGCCGGATCGTGCAGCAGGGCCCGCCCGCGGCGCTGCTGGCCGACACCGGCGGGCGGCTGCACGGGCTGGTGCGGCGGCAGCTGGCCTGACCGCGAACGTTGATCCGCACCGGGAATGGGTACTGCGGCAGCATGCGAATAAGCGTGGTGGACGTGGGGTCGAAGACGGTCCGGCTCGTGGTGGCGGACGCGCGGGACGGCGTACCGCTCCCCGTGCACACCGCCAAATGGCGGCTGAGACTGTCGGAGCAGGTGAGACCGGGGGGCCCGGTCCCCGAGGAGGCGGTCGAGCGGCTGACCGAGGCGGTCGCCGAGGCGGACCGCACCGCGGCCCGCTGGGGGGCGGCCGGGCCGCTGGCGTTCGCGACCGCCGTGGTGCGCAACGCGCCCAACCGCCAGGAGGTGCTGGACACGGTGCGGACCCGCACCGGTGTTCCGCTGCGCACCCTGCCGGGCGAGGTGGAGGGCGAGCTGACCTTCCTCGGCGCGCGGCGCTGGATGGGCTGGCGGTCCGGGCCGCTGGCGCTGCTCGACATCGGCGGCGGGTCGCTGGAGGTGGCGTTCGGCCGCGGCCGGCTGCCGGACTTCGTGGCCTCGCTGCCGCTGGGCGCGAACCGGCTGACCCATGAGTTCTTCGAGGAGCAGGACCCGCCGGCGCCGGAGCGGATACGGGCGCTGCGCCGCCGGGTCCGCCACCAGCTGCGGGACGTCGCGGCCCGGATCCGCTGGGAGGGGCCGCGTACCGCCGTGGCCACCTCGCGGACGTTCCAGCAGCTGGGGCGGTTGTGCGGCGCCGCGCCGGGTCGGCACGGCCCGTTCGTGGAGCGGGAGCTGCACTGCGGGGAGCTGCGGACGGCGATCGACCGGCTGGCCGTCCTGCCCGCCGCCGAACGCGCGAAGCTCCCCGGCATCTCCGCACCGCGCGCCGCGCAGAGCCTGGCCGGGGCGGTGATCGCGCACACGGCGATGAAGCTGACCGGTATCGACGTGGTGACCGTGTGCCCGTGGGCGATCCGCGAGGGCATCATGCTGCGGCACATCGAGGACGGTCCCTCCTGGTGGGCGGAGACCGCCCGCTGGGACGAGGACGCCCGGTCCGTCCCGGCGCCGGTCCCGCTGCGCATCGCGGCGGCCCGGGGCCACTGACCCGCACGGCGCACCGCCGCACCGGAAGAGAACCATCGCGACGAGAGGAGACGCTCGTGTCCCGAGACGGCGAGCACGGTCACAAGGAGCCCGAGACGGCCATCGAGGAGGTCCTGCGCGAGGTCGAGGAGGCCGAGACCCGCGACCCGGACGCCCCGGGCGAGCGGGGCCACCGCGGCGAGGCCGGCGACGCGACCTCGCCGAACACGGGCGCCCAGGAGGAGTCCCACCACGACTGACCCGTCGGCCGTCCGGGGCCACCGAGCGGACGACGAAGGTCATGGGGCCGGCCCCGGACGGACAGCGGGGGTTCTGGGCCTGCCCGCGACGGACAGCGGAGGTCCCGGGCCTGCCCCGGACGGACAGCAGAGGTCCCGGGCCGGCCCCGGGGGGGCCGTCCCCCGTCCGGCCCGGGATGACCGGGCGGACGGCGGGGTACCCGGCGGCGTATGGAGACCGACCGCCGCCAAGGACCACAGCCGCCGTCCGCCCGGGGACCTCTCTCCGCGGCCGTCCGCGACCACCTGCGGGGCACCGGCCCGCTCCCCCGCCCCGAGGCCGCGGCGGACGCCCCGGCCTACGGCGACGACCTCCAGCTCGCGCTGTACCAGTGCTACGAGCTGCACTACCGCGGATTCGCCGGGGTGGACCCCGAACGGGAGTGGGACCCTGGGCTGCTGCGGTTCCGCGCGGCGCTGGAGGAGCGGTTCCTGGCCGCCCTCAGGGCCGGCACCCGCGTCCATGAGACCGTCGAGGACGCCGTCGCCGAGCTGCTGGTGGAACCGGCCGACGCCACCGGCGTCAGCCACTTCCTGCGGGACAAGGGCGAGCTGTGGCACTTGCGGGAGTACGCCGCCCAGCGCTCCCTGTACCACCTGAAGGAAGCCGACCCGCACGCGTGGGTGCTGCCCCGGCTGTGGGGGCGGCCGAAGGCGGCGATGGCGGCGGTGGAGTTCGACGAGTTCGGCGGCGGGCGGCCCGACCGGGTGCACGCCCTGCTGTTCGCCGACCTGATGGCCGACCTCGGCCTGGACACGACGTACGGGCGCTACCTCGACGCCGCGTCCGCCGAGACGCTCACCATCGTGAACATGATGTCCCTGTTCGGGCTGCACCGGTCCCTCAGGGGCGCCCTCGTGGGCCACTTCGCGGCGGTCGAGATCACCTCCTCGCCCGGCTCCCGGCGGCTCGCCGAGGCGATGCGCCGTACCGGCGCCGGACCGGCCGCCGAGCACTTCTACGACGAGCACGTCGAGGCGGACGCGGTCCACGAGCAGATCGTCCGCCACGAGGTGATCGCCGGTCTGCTGGAACAGGAGCCGCACCTCGCACCGGACGTGATCTTCGGTATCGACGCCACCGGGCACGTCGAGGACCTCCTCGCCGCCCGGCTGCTGACCGAGTGGCGGGCGGGCCGCTCGTCGCTGCGCGTGCCGCTCGGCGAGGAAGCGGAACCGGCCCATGTTTCCTGACCACAGGGGTACCTGGGGCGGGTGACCCCACTGGTGCTGCCGGGCGTCTACGCCCCGCAAGAAGACACGGCGCTGCTGTCCGGCGCCCTCGCCGACGAGCCGCTCGTGCCCGGCGCGGCGGTCCTGGAGGTGTGTACCGGGACCGGCGCGCTGGCGCTGGCCGCCGCGCGGCGGGGCGCCCGGGTGACCGCGGTGGACGTGTCGTGGCGGGCGGTGTGCACGGCGCGGCTGAAC